>CAMWYI010000001.1 GCA_947178455.1 uncultured Alistipes sp.
CGGACGGACTCTTCGTGAATGGCCTGCAACAGGCGGCGCATGAAGTCGGCGTCCATGCCCGATGCTTCGGCCTGCCGGATGCGGCGGGCCAACAGCTCCTCGTAACGGGCCGCCTGCAACACGGGCATAGCGTGCTCCTTTTTATAACGTCCGATGTCGCGCGAAACGGCCATGCGACGTGCCAACACGTCCAGCAACTCGTCGTCGAGCCGGTCGATTTCCGCCCGCAGGGCCGCAAGACCGTCGGAGGTCGCGGACGCTTCGCGGATGACCAACCGGCTGCAAATTTCGGCCAAGGCTTCGGGCGTCAGCTGCTGCGCGCCGTCACTCCATGCCTCGTCGGGACGGCAATGCGCCTCGACCAACAACCCGTCGAACCCCAAATCCATCGCCTGCTGCGCCAGTGTCGCCACCGCATCGCGCCGACCGCCGATATGGCTCGGGTCGCAAAAAAGCGGCAACTCCGGCAGACGGCGGTGCAATTCGATGGGCACACTCCACATCGGCACGTTGCGGTAAAGGCTTTTTTCGGCGGGCGTGAAGCCGCGATGCACGGCCCCCAAGCGGCGCACACCGGCGTTGCGGAGGCGTTCGATAGCACCGAGCCACAATTCGAGGTCGGGGCTCACGGGGTTCTTCACCAAGACGGGAATATCCGCCCCCGACCGAGCGATGCACTCGTGCAGCGCATCGGCGATTTCCTGCACGGCGAACGGGTTGGCCGAAGTGCGGGCCCCGATCCACAACAGGTCGACGCCGCCTTCCCAAGCCGCCGCAACATGCTCGCGCGTGGCGACTTCGGTTGCGACGTACATACCCGTTTCGCGTTTCACGCGCCGCAGCCATGCGAGCCCTTCGGCGCCGACCCCCTCGAAACCGCCCGGTTTGGTGCGGGGTTTCCACAGACCGGCGCGGAAGATGCGGAATCCGGCGGTAGCCAGCCGACGGGCCGTTGCGAGCGTCTGTTCTTCGGTTTCGGCACTGCACGGCCCGGCGATGACCGTCGGACGGTGCGCGTCGACATCGGGAAAGAACGCGGAGCAGGAATTTTTCATGGTTTGCAAAAATACGAAAAAAATCCGCCCGTTTTTCCGATTTATTCGCGAGTTTTTCCTATCTTTGTTCGGAAATATCGCACGCATCCTGCGGCCGAAAGTCAAAGCACTGACAGCAAGCACGTTGGGTAGGTATTTCCCCGTTTTTTACTCACCGTCATTTTTGCTGCCGAAAACGCACTATGGGACTTTTTTCACTGACCGAAGAGTTGGCTATCGACTTGGGAACCGCCAACACGCTGATTATCTATAACGGGAAGGTCGTCGTCGACGAACCTTCGATCGTCGCGCTCGATGTCCATTCGGGCAAGCTGAAAGCCATCGGTCAGGTGGCCCGTCAGATGCACGAGAAGACCAATCCGAACATCAAGACCATCCGTCCGCTCAAAGACGGCGTAATCGCCGACTTCACGGCCACGGAGATGATGCTGCGCGGCATGATTCAGAAAGTCAAGGTTTCGGGCAAACTCTTCGCCCCGTCGCTCCGCATGGTCATCTGCATTCCGTCGGGTTCGACCAACGTCGAAATCCGCGCCGTGCGCGACTCGGCCGAACACGCCGGAGGCCGCGAGGTGTGCATGATTTACGAACCGATGGCGGCTGCGCTGGGTGCGGGGCTCGACGTCGAGGCACCGGAAGGCAACATGGTCATCGACATCGGCGGCGGTACGTCGGAAATCGCCTGCATCTCGCTGGGCGGCATCGTCTGCTCGGAGAGTATCAACGTGGCGGGCGACGTCTTCACGAACGACATTCAGACCTACGTGCGTCAGCAGCACAACATCCGCATCGGCGAACGCACGGCCGAAGCTATCAAGTGCGCTATCGGTGCGGCGACCAACGACTTGGAGGAAGAACCCGAAGATTTCGTCGTAACGGGCCCCAACATGCTGACCGCCCTGCCGCAGACCGTGTCGCTGTCGTACAGCGAAATCGCCTATGCGCTCGAAAAGTCGCTGGCCAAAATCGATATGGCGCTGATGAAGGTGCTCGAATCCATGCCGCCCGAACTCTACACGGATATCGTGAAGAACGGCATCTACTTGGCGGGCGGCGGCGCACTGCTCAAAGGGCTCGACCGACGGCTGAACGAAAAAACGGGCCTGCCGTTCCACATCGCCGAAGATCCGCTGCGTGCCGTTGCGCGCGGTACGGGCATCGCGTTGAAGAACATCAACCGGTTCTCGTTCCTGATGAAATAGCCGGCTTAAAAAGCCGGTTTTAAGCGCTACGAACGGCCTCGCAGCTTCGGATCGTAGGAAGCGAATGAAAAAGAGAGCGGATCTTCGAGCCGCTACATGATTTTGAATTATGAATCGGACAAAAGCGCTTCCGACCAGCCGAAACAAACGGATTGCCCGTAGCGCCAATAAAAATGTATAAACTGATCGAGTTCATACGGAGCATTTACGTCGTAGTGCTCTTCATCGCGATCGAGGCGATCGCTATCGGGCATTACGCCCGCTCGACCCACTACGCCCGCGCCCGATTGCTGGCCAAAGCGACGCAAGTCGTCGGCGCAGGCCACGATGCACTGGCCGGCATCCGCCGCTACTTCCGATTGGAACGCGAGAACCGCGACCTGCTCGAATACACCGCCCGTCTGCAAGAACGCCTCTCCGCTTACGAAACGGCCGACAAAACCCTTTTCGAGATTACCGCAGAAGCCCCGACGACCGATTCGCTCGCAACCGATGCAACCGAAACGCCCGATGCAATCCAACGCATTCTGAACGATCCGCAATACCGCACGCTGACGGCGGCCGTCATTTCGAGCACCATCAGCAAACCCGAAAACTTCTTCGTACTCAATCGCGGCACGCGCGACGGCGTGAAACGCGAAATGGCCGTGATTTCGGCCAGCGGCGCTATCGTCGGGTATGTCGTCCACTGCACGAAAGGATACTCCATCGCACTCTCCGTATTGAGCAGTTCGTTCCGCACGAGCGGCATGTTGAGCGGCTCGACCTATCGCGGTTCGATCTACTGGGACGGAGCCGACCCCCACACGGTATTGATGGGCGACCTGTCGAAATACGCCGACCCGCAACCCGGACGCGAAATCGAAACCAACGGCTCGCTCTTTTTCCCCGACGGCGTGAAAATCGGCCGCATCCTCGACGCCCAGCTCGATGAAACCGGCACGACCTACACCGTGCGGGTCGAACTGGATGCCCGTCTGTCGGGACTTTCGCACGTGATACTGGTCGAAAACCGCGACTTGGACGAAATCCACAGCCTGATGCAAAGCGACAGCATCGGCCATTACATCCAACATTGACCCGCCCATGTACCGCACATTCCCCTATCTCACGCTTTTGGCAGCGACGGTTCTCGTGCAGGTGTATCTGTTCGACAACCTCTCGATAAGCATCTACTTCGCGCCGATGATTTATCTGGCCTACGTGCTGCTGCTGCCGCTCGACACCTCGCACTTCGCGCTGCTGGTCGCCGGATTGTGCACGGGCTGGCTCATGGACTACACGATGGGCACCGACGGGTTGAATATCATTTCGACGCTGCCCGTAGCGTTTCTGCGGCCTTGGATTATCGCCGCCGTCTACAACCGCGAAGACCCCCACGAAGGCGGCATCCCGTCGACGGCACGATTCGGTCGGGCCAAATTTTTCCGCTATCTCGTGGTGTGCGTGCTGCTGCACCACCTCATCTTCTTCTCGTTCGAGGCCCTGTCGTGGGTGCATCTCCACCGCACGCTGCTGCGCATCGTCATCAGCAGCGCCTCGTCGGTATGCTTCCTGTGGATTACCGCCCGATTATTCACCCTTAAACTCACCACGCGCATAGGATGAACGGAATGGAAGGATTCGCGCGGATGCGAACGCTGCAGTTCGTGGTCATCTGCATCTTTGCGGTGCTGGTCGGACGGCTGTTCTACATCCAGCTGGTCGACGACCGCTACGAAGAACTGGCCCGCTCCAATACCCTGCGCCGCGTGGTGCAATATCCGCCGCGCGGCGAAGTCTTCGACCGCAACGGCGAGTATTTAGTCCAAAGCCGTGGCTGCTACGACCTGATGGTCACCTACCGCGAACTCGACCGTGCGGGATTCGACACGGCCCGTTTCTGCGCTATCACGGGCATCAGCGAGACCAAACTCAAACGTGAACTGGCGAACGCCCGCATGACCCCGCGCAAACCCTATGTCGTGGCCAAATATCTCCCGAAAGAGGATAAACTGCGTTTCGACGAGTGCAATTTCTCGGGGTTCTACACCGTGTACCGCACCATTCGCGAATACCCGCGCAAAATCGGCGGCAACGTCTTGGGCTACGTGGGCGAGGTGAACGAGAATATCGTGAAACGCAATCCCGACTACCGCGCGGGCGACTATATCGGCATGAGCGGCGTGGAACGCTCCTACGAACAACTGCTCAAAGGGCGCAAAGGCGTCAAGGTGCAGGAGGCGGACAAGCACAACGTCATCCAGCGGTCGTACATGAACGGGCGGTTCGATTCGCTGCCCGAGCCGGGTTCCTATTTGGTGAGCACCATCGACGCCAAGCTGCAACTGCTGGGCGAGGAGTTGATGCGCGGCAAAGTGGGTGCGGCGGTGGCTATCGACCCCGCGACGGGCGAAATCCTGATGATGGTTTCGTCGCCGACCTACGACCCCGACGAACTGCTCGGACGCGAACGCGGCAACAACTACATGCGGCTGCTGCGCGACGAACGCCACCCGCTGTTCAACCGCGCCGTGACGTCGAAGTATCCGCCGGGCTCGACGTTCAAATTAGTGCAGGGACTTATCGGGTTGCAAGAGGGCGTCCTCCGGCCGACCGACCGCCACGTCTGCAACATGGGCTACCAAGCGGGCAAGCTGAAAATGGCCTGCCATGCCCACGCCTCGCCGCTCGACCTGCGGTTCGCTGTCGCAACGTCGTGCAACGCCTATTTCTGTTACGTCTTCCGCGACATCCTCGAAAATCCCAAGTACAGCAGCGTCAAGGAGGGATTCGACATGTGGCGGCGGTATATCGAAAGTTTCGGCTTCGGCGAACGGTTAGGGTCGGACTTCCTCGACGAAGGCACGGGCCAAGTGCCCGACCGCGCCTACTACGACAAACGCTATCACGGCTCGTGGAACGCGCTGACAGTGCTGTCGCTCTCTATCGGACAGGGCGAGGTGGGCTGCACGCCGCTGCAGCTGGCCAACTTGGCGTGCATCATCGCCAATCGCGGCTACTACTACATCCCCCACATCGTCCGCAAAATCGAAGGGTGCGACTCGCTCGACCGCCGTTTCTACGAACGGCACTACACGATGGTCGACGCACGCCATTTCGAGCCTATCGTAGAGGGTATGTGGCGCAGCGTCCATGTGGACGGAACGTCGAAAGCGGCCTACCTGCCCGACCTCGATGTCTGCGGCAAAACGGGTACGGCCCAGAACCCCAACGGACGCGACCACTCGACATTCCTGTCGTTCGCACCGAAAGACAATCCGCGCATCGCCATTTCGGTCTACGT
This sequence comes from uncultured Alistipes sp., assembly GCA_947178455.1. GTDB lineage: Bacteria > Bacteroidota > Bacteroidia > Bacteroidales > Rikenellaceae > Alistipes. The sequence continues at coordinate 5,544 of CAMWYI010000001.1, forward strand.
CGAGCACGGCGGATTCGGCGCAGCGACCGCCCTGCCCATCGCCAGCCTTTTGGAAGAGTACTACCTGACGGACACCATCCGCCGTCCGGCGATGCTGGAATACGTCAAAAACATGCAACTGCCCAACTATGCACAGCAGCATTGACCGAAATACCCGACTGTTCAAGGGCGTCGACCTCCTCGCCGTACTGCTCTATGCCGCTATCGTCATCGCGGGGTGCGTCTCGATTACGTCGGCCTCGTACGACGACACGACCGGCAGCGGGTTTTTCTCGCTCTCGCACTTCTACATGAAGCAGGCGGTGTGGGTCAGCATAGCTTGTACAATGGCTATCGTCGTGCTGCTGCTCGACGAACGGTTCTATCACATGCTGGCCTATCCGGCCTACGCCGTCGGTCTGGTGATGCTCGTCGCGGCCCTGCTGTTCGGCCGTGAAGTCAACGGCGCCAAAGCGTGGTTCGAGTTCGGCTCGTTCCGCATGCAGCCGGTCGAATTCGCGAAAATCGCGACGGCTCTCGCCCTCGCACGCGTGATGAGCGCCTATACGTTCTCCATAGACCGCGCAGGCGACCTGTTCAAAGTCGCGCTGGTCATCTGCCTGCCGCTGGGCATCATCATCCTGCAAAACGACACCGGTTCGGGTATCGTGCTGGGGTCGTTCCTCTTCGTGCTCTATCGCGAGGGGCTGAACAAGTGGCTGTGCGTGCCGGTGCTGCTGATTGCGACGCTGTTCATCATCTCGTTCCTGCTGACGCCGATGACGCTGCTGGTGCTTTCGATCGTCGTCTGCACGCTCTGCGAAGCGATGATCAACCACCACTGGCGGGCAAGCATCATCTATCTGGCATCGCTCGCGCTGGCCAGCATCGTGTGCTATGCGGCGCTGGTCGTATTCGCGCCCGGCACAGCCGATTTCTACCGCACGCTGCTCGTCGTGACGATTCTTTCGCTCATCGGCGTGGCGATTTATGCCTATCGGGTCAATCTGAACAACATCTATCTGATTATCGGGCTGTTCGTCGGCATGCTGATTTTCTTTCCGACGACCGACTACATCTTCAACTCCATACTGAAAGAGCACCAGCAGAACCGCATCAAGAGTTTCTTGGGCATCATCAGCGACCCGCGCGGCATCGACTACAACGTCAATCAGTCGAAAATCGCTATCGGCTCGGGCGGCTTCACGGGCAAGGGATTCATGGAGGGGACGCAAATCCGCTACGGATTCGTACCCGAACACCACACCGACTTCATCTTCTGCACCGTCGGCGAAGAGTGGGGATTCCTCGGCACGATATTCGTGCTGTCGCTGTTCTGCCTGCTGATTTTCAGGCTAATGCGCATGGGCGAACGGCAGGAGGAACCCTTCGGCCGCATCTATTGTTACTGCGTGGCCTCGATTTTGTTGTTCCACGTACTGGTCAACGTCGGCATGACTATCGGACTAGTCCCCGTCATGGGTATCCCGCTGCCGCTGATGAGCTACGGCGGGTCGTCGCTCATCGCATTCACCATTCTGATATTCATCGCCATTCGGCTCGACGCCGCAACCAAACAATTCTCTCCCAACAAGTTCCGGCCATGACGCATTACACCCCGCAAGGGCTCTCGCCCGAAGAAGTCGCCGCCAGCCGGCGCCGACACGGGGTCAATCTCATCACACCGGCACGGGACACCCCGGCATGGCAGCTCTTTGCCGAGAAATTCCGCGACCCGATTATCCGCATGCTGCTCGTCGCAGCCGCACTCTCTATCGGCATCGGTGCTTTTCACGGCGATTTCACCGAATCGGTCGGCATCGTCTGCGCTATCGTGCTGGCTACCTGCGTCGGATTCTGGTTCGAGCAGGACGCACGGCGACGCTTCCGCCGACTGAACAAGGTCAACGACGACGTGCCCGTCAAAGTGCTGCGCGGGGGTGCGATGTGCAACATTCCGCGACGCGAAGTCGTGGTCGGCGACATCGCCGTGGTCGAATGCGGCGAAACGGTGCCTGCCGACGGCGAACTCATCGAAGCCGTTTCGCTGAAAATCGACGAATCGACCCTCACGGGCGAACCGGTCTGCGACAAGACGACCGACGAAAGCCGTTTCGACCCCGAAGCGACCTATCCGTCGAACCGGCTGTTGCGCGGCACGTCGGTCATCGACGGCTACGGGCGCATGGTCGTCACGGCCGTCGGCGACAACACCGAAGCGGGCCGCGTCACGGAACAATCGACCGTGCGCAACGACGAGCCGACGCCGCTCGACCGTCAGCTGGAACACCTCTCGCGCCTCATCGGACGGGTCGGAATCATCGTCGCCGTCGTCATCTTCGGCGTCATGCTGGCCAAAGCCGTCGTGTTCGGCGGACTGCTGCAACGGCCGGGCATCGAAATCGCCGACTATGTGCTGCACGTCTTCATGGTCTCGGTCGCCCTCATCGTCATGGCCGTGCCCGAAGGGCTGCCGATGAGCATCACCCTGTCGCTGGCGATTTCAATGCGCAAGATGCTGCGTACCAACAATTTAGTGCGCAAGATGCACGCCTGCGAAACGATGGGCGCCGTGACGGTCATCTGCACCGACAAGACCGGCACGCTGACCCGCAACCGCATGGCCGTGCACGATTTCGTGCGTTACGACAACCTCGCGGCACTCGATTTCGCCGAAACCGTCGCCGCCAATACGACCGCTTTTCTCGACGCTTCGGGCGCCGCGCTCGGCAACCCGACGGAAGGGGCGCTGCTGGCATGGCTGCGCGACAACGGCGCGGATTACGAATCCCTGCGCCGCCAAGCCCGCATTCTCGACCGAATGACCTTTTCGGCCGAACGCAAATACATGGCCACGCTCATCGAGAGCGGATTTTCGGGCCGGCGGATGCTGTGCGTCAAGGGGGCGCCCGAAATCGTGCGGGGTTTCTGCGCACCGGACGGCCGCGACGCGGAGATAGCCGCCCGACTGGACGAAGCGCAACACCGCGCCATGCGCACACTCGGATTCGCTTGGCGCGAAACGGCTGCGACCGACTGCGCCACCGCGCTCGCCGAAGGCGGGCTGCATTTCGCGGCTATCGCAGCCATTGCCGACCCCATTCGCGACGAGGTACCGGAGGCCGTCCGACGGTGCATGGAGGCAGGCCTGCTGATAAAAATCGTCACGGGCGACACGACGGACACCGCGACCGAAATCGCCCGCCGCATCGGGCTGTGGGACGACCGCACGGACACCGACCGCAATCGCATGACGGGGGCCGAGTTCGCGGCGATGACCGACGACGAGTTGCTCGGCTGCATACGGGACCTGAAACTGCTGTCGCGCGCTCGTCCGCTCGACAAACAACGGCTGGTGCGTCTGCTGCAACGCTGCGGCGAGGTGATCGCCGTGACGGGCGACGGCACGAACGATGCACCGGCCCTGAACTTCGCCAACGTAGGGCTGTCGATGGGTTCGGGCACGTCGGTCGCCAAAGATGCGTCGGACATCACGCTCGTAGACGATTCGTTTTCGTCGATTGCGACGGCCGTGCTGTGGGGCCGCTCGCTCTATCGCAACATCCAGCGGTTCGTGCTCTTTCAGCTCACAATCAACGTCGTGGCTATCGTCGTCTGCTTCGTCGGAGCCGTCGTCGGCACCGACATGCCGCTCACAGTGGTGCAGATTCTGTGGGTCAACATCATCATGGACACCTTCGCGGCCATGGCGATGGCCTCGCTGCCCCCGAGTCCCGAAGTGATGCGCGACCCGCCGCGACGGCGCGACGAGTTCATCATCACACCGGCCATGACGCGCACGATTTTCACCTGCGCGGGCGTGATGATTGCCGTGCTGCTGGGCCTGCTGTTCGCGTGGACGTCGCACGCAGGCGACCTGACCGTGCACCGGCTGACCCTCTTTTTCACGACCTTCGTGTTCCTGCAATTCTGGAACATGTTCAACGCCCGCAGCTTCGAGCTGCATCGGCCCGTCTACCGCAGTTTTCGCGGCTGCCGCGAGTTTTTCCTCGTCTTGGCCGCCATTGCCGTCGGCCAGTGGCTGATTGTCGAAGCGGGCGGCGAAGTGTTCCGCACGCAACCCCTGCCCGCGAGCGACTGGGCGGCCATCGTCGGGCTGACCTCGCTCTTGGCACTCGGCGGCGAAGCGTTGCGGGCCTTGCGGCGGAAAAGAACGTCGCACTGAACCGTCGGCTCGTGGCACGGGTTTTGACCGTTTGCAGGAAAACCAAAAACGAAAAAAGTATGGTACCTGTAAGACGTAATCAGAACAACTGGCTGCCGAGCATCTTCAACGACCTGCTCGACGGCACGTGGCCCGACCACCGCAATACGACCTCGCCGGCCGTGAATATCATCGAGAGCGAAGATTGCTACAAGGTCGAAGTGGCTGCGCCGGGCATGACCCGCGAAGACTTCAAAGTGCACCTCAACGAGGACAACGAACTGCTCATCTCGCTGGAAAAGAAGAACGAATCGAAAGAGAACGAGCCGACCTCCGAATCGAAGCGGGGCACCTACCTGCGGCGCGAATTTTCCTACACGCAGTTCCGGCAGACGCTGCTGCTGCCCGACAACATCGAACGCGACAAAATCTCGGCCCGCATGGAGAACGGCGTGATGACGATCGACATTCCGAAAAAATCGAAAGCCGACGTCGCAGCCGCCTCGCGTCAAATCGAGGTGCAGTAACGCACGACAAACACAAAGGCGAAAGGGAGCATACGGGTGACCGTGTGCTCCTTTTTCGCGTCGCCGGATTTTGAATTTTTCGCCGCTTTTCGTATTTTGCGCCGTACAAAACGTATACTTCTATGAAAAAATGGATTCTTCTTACTATCTTGTTCACAATACTCACAACCATGACTGAAGCGCAGGAAAAAATCAAGCAGACCGCAGGCCGAGACCAACTCGGCGCATTCGCACCGGAATTCGCCCGCCTGAACGACGATGTGCTGTTCGGCGAAGTATGGAACCGCACGCACGAACTCTCGCTGCGCGACCGTTCGCTCGTAACGGTCGTGGCCCTGATGTCGCAGGGGCTGACCGATTCGTCGTTCAAATACCACTTGGAATCGGCCCGCAAGAACGGCATCACCCGCGCGGAAATCGCCGAAATTCTGACCCATGCGGCTTTCTATGCCGGCTGGCCGAAAGCGTGGGCGGCGTTCCGCTTGGCCAAAGAGGTCTGGCAGGACGAACCGGTCGCAAGCACGAACAGCGGCGCGGCGGCTGACGACAAGGCCGCAGCTCGTGCAGCGTTCGAGCGCGAAATGATTTTTCCCGTCGGCCAACCGAACGATGCCTATGCCCGCTACTTCATCGGACAATCCTACATCGCGCCGGTTTCGACCGAGCAAGTCAAAATTTTCAACGTCACGTTCGAGCCGGGCTGCCGCAACAACTGGCATGTGCATCACGCGACGAAAGGCGGCGGCCAAATGCTGGTATGCGTGGCCGGTCGCGGCTGGTATCAAGAGTGGGGAAAGCCCGCCCGAGCGTTGCGTGCGGGCGACGTGGTGAACATTCCGGCCGAAGTGAAGCACTGGCACGGCGCTACGGCGGAGAGCTGGTTCGCCCATTTGGCGGTCTATATCGACGGCGAAAACCCCTGTAAGGAGTGGCTCGAAGCGGGCGACGATGCGCACTACAACGCGCTACAAGAATAAACCGAATTCTTATTAAATTTCCGGAGCCGACGGTCGGTCGGATTCGGATTCGGATTCGGATTCAGATTCGGGGTCGGATGAAACCGGCTCCGATTTTTCGTTTTTCAGGGGCTCTTCGACTCGTTCGGCCTCGGCGGGACGGCCGGATTCGTCGGTCGTTTCGGTCGAGCGGGGTTGGCCGGTCTCGGCGGATTCTTCGGTTCGGTCGGTCGACGCTGTTTCCACAGCCGGTACAGCCTGCGGACGGGGACGCGGCTGTCCGACCTCGTAACCCAAGTCGTGCATCCACTCGGCGGTCTGCTGGTCGACCGGCTCGTTGCGGTCGAACCACTGGCCCGACGCAATCAACTGCTTTTTATAGGCCTCGATGCGCTGCATGATAGGAAAATCGGGCTGCGCGAGCCGCAGACGGGCCTCCCGCTCCGACGGCCGGAGCGTACGGTCGAAGACGTCCCGACGGCTCGGACGGCGCGCCCCCTCCCAATGGAACCCTTTGAGGTAAAGCGGCTGGTCGTCGGGCACTTGGTAGTCGGGGAAAACGGGATAGAACTGGTAATCGGGATTCGCCCGCCACGTCATCTGCACCAACTCCCGCTCCTCGAAGTAGAACGAAATATCGCCGCTCGTGATGACGCCCATCGTCACCACGACGGGCGGTTCGCCGTCGGTCATGTAGTAAATCGTCTGGGCATTGCCGACCACATCGTTGCGGTAAATCCGATTGTCCCGGAAATAGGCGGTCATCGTCTTGCCCGTAATCTGATTGTAATAGGTCGTGTCGATTTCGCTGGACATCAGCGGATTGCCGAAGAACTCCGCCCGTGCTATCTGTTGCAGTTCGGTGAAGACCGTCACGCTGTCCGACGTAATCTGGTTGTTCTCATTCCAGAACACGGGGTCGATGTAGAGGTGCAGGGTCGAATCGGTGCTGAATCCCACGATGGAATCGCACACGGCCTGAAAATCGGTGCGATAAATCCGCACGTCACGATACCCTTTTATTAAACGGTAGATGCTGTCCGACGGGATTTGGGCCGTCGTATCGACCGCCTGCTGCCCCACTGCCCGCTGGACCGCCAGCAGCGAATCGAGCATCCGGCCGGAAAGCGAATCGGTCTCGAACGCAATCCGCGCAGCCAACGAATCGAGCCGAGCCAACACGGCCGAATCGACCCTGCCGTAGACCTTGCCCTTGCGCGCGGCACGGGCGCGGGCGGCGTTGAGTTTCAGGCGCGCTTTTTCGCGACGGACTTCGGCCTTGCGCGCTTCGCGGGCTTTCTCCGCATCCAATTTCAGCGCGGTTTTCGCTTTGCGACGGGCTACGGCCGTGTCCAATTTGGCCTTTTTCACAGCGGCCGCCGCCGCTTTGCGCGCGGCCCGCTCCCGAAGCTGCTGCGCTTTGAGGTAAGCCTTGCGGGCGTCGCCCGTCAAGGTATCGAGCGGGTCGACGACCCGTGTCGTATCGGCCGCAACGGCCAATGAATCGGCTTGCAGTTCTTCGGGCACCTGCGCATCGGACACGAGGGGCTCGCGTCCGGAAGAAATATCCTCCGTCGGCTCCTCGCCGGAATCGTCATCGGAACGCCCGTCCGGCACCGGCTGCGCCCCAGCGGCCAACGAATCGCTCCGCAACCGCACAAGCGAATCGGCGACCGCCGCCGCACGTGCCTTGCGAGCTTCGGCCAAGCGGTTGACGGTATAAAGGAACATCGTGTCGGAACGCATGTAAATCGAATCGCCCTGCGAAGTGTCGTAACTGATGACCGACGGCCGACGCGTGAGAAAAGCATTGCCGGACTCGCGCCAATACTCGCCGAAATCGCCGAACGCCAGTATCTTGTGCTCGGTATCGTCGATTTGCAGGTCGCGGCGCAGGACGACATGGCCCTGCGGCCGGAAATAATCGAGGCTGTCGCTCCACAACTCCTGCCGTTCGGTCAGCAGGTAGCCGTTGCGCGTAACGAAATAGGCCGTGTCGGCCTTGCTGTACGAGCCGCGATCGGCATAGAGGTACTCTCCGTCGCGGTCCCAGATGTTGGTGCCGTCGAAGAAAAACGCATTGTCGGTCGCGAAGTCGTAGAGCACCGAATCGCCTTTGAGGGCATACTCCTCGTTGCGCATCTGCACGTGGTCGACGCTGGCGACCAGCTTGTCGTCGCCGAAGTAGTAGCCGCGCTGCGATTCGAGCCGATTCTCGCCGTTGGTCAGGATGCCGCCGCCCGAAAACTCGCCGATGTTGGTGCGGGTGTTGTAGACGAACGAATAGGTATAGAGCGTGGCGTCGCCGTCGACCACCTTGATGAGGTCGGAATAGACGCGCGCCTCGTTGCGGTCGCCGTCGTAATCGGCCCGGTCGCCGTAGACGAAAGTCGTGTTTTTGTTGATGAGCACGTTGCCGAAGAACTCCCAGTGGCGCTCGGAGTACTGCACCGCGCTGTCGCAGGCAATCACGGCGCCGTTGTGCTGGGCGGCGAAATTACCGACGAGGAAAATCACCGAATCGCCCGGCGCAACGGGGCCGGCGTTGTCGGCTTTCCAGTTGATGCGGCGGCGTTCGGTGCGGGGAGCCTCCGTTGTCGAGACCGCAGCCGACGGTTCGGCCTGCGGCTGGGGCGGCACCTGCCGCGACCCGCTGCCGAGCACGACACCGGCGGCGAACAGCACGATGACTATGGAAACGACTCTGCGCACCGCCGACGGACTATTTGACCCAATGTTTGTTCTCGAACTCGCCGTTGCGGAACTCGGGGTCGATGAAGACATACATGCCGTCGATTTTCTTCGAGAGCCAGTCGGTGAACGAGCGCATCTGCTTGTCCTGCAAGGCCATCTCCTCGATGCGCAGGTAATCGGAGTCGAGCGATGCGGTATGCGTGGGAATAATCTCGACCAGCTTGACGATTTTGCCTAATTGGTTGCCGATCAGGTCTTTGGTCAGGAACGAAGCGGAAATCCCGCCGGGTTTCAACGACAGCAGCGCATTGTAGTCGTCCAGTGCCTGAAACTGGGCGAAATCCTCGCGCAGGAAGCGCGTGACGGTCATTTTGGCATCAGCCGCATAGCGTTCCAAGAAATCGTGGTTCGACACGATACCGCCGTTCATCTTCGACGCGGCGTCGTCCGAGAACTTCATGGCCGCCTGCTCGAAAGTCATCGAATCGGCGCGAATCAACCCGCCGATGCTGTCCAACTCGCGGGCGACGGATGCCAGCTCGTCGGTCGTATAGATAGGCAACAACAGAATGTGGCGGAAATGGTACAGGTCGCCCCGCTTGTCGATGAGCTGGATGATGTGGAACCCGAACTGCGACTCGACGACCTCCGAAATCTGGCCCGGCTTCATCGCTTCGAGCGCATTGGCGAAGGCTTGGTCGAGCGAATTGAGCGTCGTAGGTTCCATTTCGCCGCCGCGCAGCGCCGTACCGTCCTGCGAATACATGCGGGCGAGGGTCTCGAAACGCGCCTTGCCCGTGATGATGCGTTCGCGCATGTCGAGCAGCTGCTCGCGCGTGCGCTGTTTCGCCTCGGTCATCGACTTCGGGAAGCGGGTAATCTGTGCGTAGACGTACTGGTCGGCGACCAACGGCAGACTGTCGCGCGGAATCGACTTATAGAACCGCTCGACCTCGCCGGGCGTAACCGTGATTTTGCCGATTACCTCGTTGCGCATCGACGCGGCATAGGCCTGCTCCTCGTAACGCTGGCGCAGGTTGCTGCGGATGTTGAACACGGGCATGTGATGCTTCGATTCGAGGTTGCGAATCGAACCCTCCTCGGCGATCATCTGCTGAATCTGCTCCTCGACCCGCGACGCGATGTCGCCCGAATTGATTTTCACCGAGTCGATTTGCGCCTGATTGAACAGCAGTTTCTGCGTCATCATGGCTTCGAGCGCCTCGTTCATCGGGTCGCGGTCGGAGGTGTAGCCCTCCATCCGCCGCTGGGCCACCAGCGCCCGCGCATAGTCGCTCACCTCGGAGTAGAGAATCGACGAACCGCCCACGACGGCGACGATTCGGTCGAGCATCACCGGCCGTTTCTGGGCGAAAAGCCCCGCGCAACACACCGACGCAATCAGAAAGGCCGAAAACGTTTTTTTCATTTGCATGTCATTTTTTTTCATTCGTCTCGCCGACGAAGATACGCACCTTGTTCTCCTCCAAGCCGCGCGTCATCAGCTCGTCTTCGTGGCGGCGAATCACCTCGCCCTGCCGCTGATTAAAAAGAATCCGGCGAATAATCGCCCGCACCCGCTCCAACGGAATGGGGTCGCCCTCGCGCCGCACGGCGTCGATTCGGAAACAATACTGCGACCGGTCGTCGCGCATCTCCTGCACGGCAGCACCGGCGGCCAGCATCGAACGGTGATTCTGCGACCGCACGGCCGGCAGATAACTCAAAAATTCGGAGAAATCGACCCAGCGGCTCCGCAAATCGGTCGTCGCCAAATCGTTCTTTTCGCACAAGTCCCAAAACTCCTGCTGGTCTTCGGGTTTGGTCGATTTCATCAGTTTTTTCAGCTTGGCGGCCTGCCGGTAACCGTCGCGGAAGCGGACGATGACGCCCTTCACAATCGGCCGGTCGAGCTTGAAATCGCCCTTGTGCGATTCGTAATAGGCTGCTATCTCGGCATCGGTGAAGACCGTGTCGATGCGGCGGTCGACGTACTGCTGCTCCAACTTGCGAATCAACAGCGTCTGCCGGTACTCCTCGACCTGCCGGTCGATGTCCGCCTCCGAAGCCGAAAAGAGCACTTCGGCCTCCTGCAATTTGAGCTGTTTGCGCACCCACCGGTCGACGAACACCCGCACGAATGCCATGCTGTCGGCCCCTTTCACCCCCGTCGGCACGGCCGACTGCACGTCGGGCACGCGGAGTTTGCTGCTGCCGACTTCCGCCACGATCGAGTCGCTGGCGAAATAGCGGGGCAACTCCCGACAACCTGCCAACAACAACACTCCCGCGACAACGGCTATTTTTCGATTCCAATTCATTTCCGAGAGGCAAAGATACGCAACATTTTATTAAATAGCTAATAGTGCTAATAACCGTTTTGTTTAGAAAACGGTGCTGACGACCGCCTTATTAAAATAGCTAACGGCGACGACGACCGTTATATTATGCGGCCGGTGTTTTCTCCGCCTCTTTCAGCCGACGGAGCGTGCCATGTATCTTGTAGGCCGAGAACACCGCGACGAAGAGCGCGACAGAATAAATCACGGCATAGAGCGTCGGGTTGCCGACCAACTCGTTCAACCGCACATCGCCGCCGACCGTCACCAACAACAGATAAGCGGCCGCATTGTTGATTGCGTGGAGCAGCATCGACGCCCAAAGCGAACCGGTCGCCAAGCACAACCACCCCAAAATCAATCCGATGAACAGCGCGTTGACCACCATCGTCGGCACGATGTGCAGCACGGCGAAAAAGAGTGCCGAACCTATCCAAGCGACCCAAACGCCGTACTTGGCCCGCAGCGAACCGAGCACCACGCCCCGACAGATGACCTCCTCGAACAACGGTGCGAGGCCGACGAGCATCACGACCGTCCAAACGCCGCGCCCCACTTCGGGCTGGGCATCGGGCAGCAGGGCCAGCAGCGGCTCGATGACGACATCGACGGCGAACAACAGCACGCAGGCCCACAACAGCAATGCAGGATTCAGGCGAGCGGTCGAAAACGACACGACCCGTTCCGTTCCGCCCCGTTTGCGGCGGTAGAGCACGATGCCCACCAACCCCAAACTCATGGCCGTGAGATAGACGAGGCAGAGGTAACGGCCCTGCGCATCGGGCGTCATCTCGGCACCGCCCCCCTGCACGAAACCGCCGACGAGCGACACCACGAACCCCACCAGCACCTGCATGCCGAGCAAAATGCCCAACATGGCGCACAAGTCGCCGAAAGTCGGAAAGGCGCGGCGCACCGGAGCGGGTGCGGGTGCGGGTGCGGGAAAATTTTTTTCTTCCATGATACAGAACGGTTTTCGACCGTAAAGATAGGCAAAATTCGGCAACCGTTGGGGAGTTTCGCAGATTTTTCGTAATTTTGTCCGATTATAAACCCGTTTTCGGAAACCATCATGGCAAAGGTAATCGCATTAGCCAATCAGAAAGGCGGCGTGGGCAAAACCACCACCGCCATCAACCTTGCGGCATCGCTCGCACTATTGGGCAAAAAGGTATTGCTTCTGGACGCCGACCCGCAGGCCAACGCCACGTCGGGGCTCGGCTTCGACATCGACCTGCCGGGCATCTACGAGTGTCTGACCAGCGAAAAAGACCCCCGCGAGGTGATTCTCGCCAGCCCCGACATCAAAAACCTGTGGCTCCTGCCCTCGTCCATCGACTTGGTGGCCGCCGACACGGAACTGCCCAAGCTGGAAGACGGGCACCACGTGATGAAACGCATCGTCGATGCCGTGCGCGGCGACTACGACTATCTGTTCATCGACTGCTCGCCCTCGCTGGGCTACACGACGGTCAACATCCTCACGGCCGCCGATTCGGTGCTGATTCCGGTGCAGTGCGAATACTTGGCCCTCGAAGGGCTGTCCAAGCTGTTGAGCACGATCCGCAAGGTGAAGAGCGCGCTCAACCCGTCGCTCGAAATCGAAGGCTTCCTGCTGACGATGTACATGCGCAACCGGCTCAACAACCAAGTGGTGACGGAGGTGCGCGAACACTTCGGCGAACTGACCTACGAGACCGTCATCCAGCGCAACATCCGACTGGGCGAAGCCCCCTCGCACGGCAAACCCGTCATGCTCTACGACGCACTGGCCATCGGTTCGGAGAACTATCTGAACTTGGCCCGCGAATTTTTGAAGAAAAACAAGTAACACCGACGATATGAAACAACCGAAAGGGCTCGGTCGCGGATTGGATGCCATTTTCGGCGCCGATGCCGCCGACCTCGACGCCAAACTCAAGCCCATGAGCCGCATGGCCGAAATCGCCATCGCCGACATCGTGCCCAACCCGACGCAGCCGCGTACGCAGTTCGACGAAGAAGCGCTGGACGAACTGGCCGATTCGATTCGGCAGCTGGGCGTCATCCAGCCCGTGACCGTGCGCCGAAGCAACAACGGCAAGTATATCATCATCAGCGGCGAACGCCGCTGGCGGGCCGCGCAGCGCGCCGACCTGAAAACCCTGCCGGCCTACATCCGCGAGGTCGACGACGAGAACCTGCATGCCATGGCGCTGGTGGAAAACATCCAGCGGCAGGACCTCAACGCGATCGAAATCGCGCTGGGCATGCAGCGGCTCATCGACGAGTGCCACCTGACGCAGGACGCACTGTCGGAAAAGGTGGGCAAGAAACGTTCGTCCGTCTCGAACTACCTGCGTCTGCTGAAACTACCCGACGAGGTGCAGCTCGCGTTGAAAGAGGGCCTCATCTCGATGGGCCACGCCAAAGCCATCGCCGGTGCACCCGCCGACCAGCAGGTGCGTCTGCTGAAAAAGTGCATCAAAAAGGCGCTGTCGGTGCGTCAAATCGAGGATTTGGCCCGCACGCTGACCGACCGACCGGCGCAGGCGGCGGTCGAAGAGGAAGAGTATCCCGAAAGCTATTCGCGGCTGGTCGAACGGCTGGAACCCTATTTTTCGCAAAATATCTCGATCAAACGGGCCAAGAACGGCGGCGGCCGCATCGTCATCGAATTTGCGGACGACACGGACATCGAGCGGTTCATCGAACGTTTTTCCAAATAGCGGAAACAGGGCGCATGCGGTCGTTCCGAGTCATCCTGCTCTCCGCCCTGCTCTTCGGCGCGTTCGCAGCCGAAGCGCAGCAAGCCGTGCCCCCCGTGCAGTTGCGTCGGGGCGGCCGCACGGTGGTACGCGGCGGCATGCTCGAAAAACCGGACACGCTGACGACCGAAAAACGCGATTCGCTGCAAATAGCGGCGTTCGTGCAAGCGCTGGATTCGCTGCAACGCAGCGACTTCGCGGCCGATTCGCTCGAACTGGCCGCCCTGCGCACGGACGACATCCGCACGCTCGACTCGGCGACGCTGGCGCGGCTGACGGCCGAAAGAACCCCCGCCGAATCGACGCGGAAACCGCTCTTAAAAAAGGGATGGTTCATGAACGACTCGATGTCGCTCTCCAAAGTGTGCTGGCTCTCGACCGTGATGCCCGGCTACGGACAAGTCTACAACCGGCAATACTGGAAACTGCCCATTCTCTACGGCGCGCTGGGCACGGGACTGGGGCTGTTCATCCACGAAAACAAGACCTACAAGCCGCTGAAACGCCAATACGACGCGATTACCGACCTGAGCACCGTCCGCACGCCCGAACTCAACGCCCTGCAAACCCGCATGATTCGGAGCAACACGCGGCGGCAGCTCTACTTGGGGCTGACGGTGGCTTCGTACGTCTACTTCATCGGCGACGCGGCGGTGAGCTACAAGACCAACGACGTGTCGAGCGTCAAGAAAGCCACGACGCTGGCCTGCATCTTTCCGGGTGCGGGACAAATCTACAACCGCAGCTACTGGAAGGTGCCGTTCGTCGTGGGCGGGTTCGCGGCCATGATTTACTGCATCGACTGGAACAATCGCGGCTACCAACGTTTCAAAAAAGCCTATGCGCTGCTGGCCGACTACAACCTGCATCCCGAAAACTACCCCAACGGCCCGACCGACGAGTTCCACGGACGCTATTCGGCCGATTTCCTCCGCAACCTGCGCAACAACAACCGCCGCAACCGCGACCTGTGCATCATCCTCACCGGCGCGCTCTACATCCTGCAAATCGTCGATGCCCACGTCGACGCCCACTTGAAAGACTACGATATTTCCGACGACCTCTCGATGAATTTGGAGCCGTTGGTCGATTATACCTATGTGCCGACCCTGCGAGGCAACCGCCCCGTATTCGGATTCAATTTAAGCCTCAATTTCTGACTCGATGAAATACACCGTTCTTCTGTTGGCTTCGCTGGTTCTGACCGGTTCGCCCGCGTTCGCGGCCGAGCGAAGTCCCCGCAAAAAAAATCAGCCGACGCAAACCGACGCCTACTACGCCGCTTACGAAGCGGAACAGGCCGCAGCCATAGCCGCCGCCGTAGCCGCTGCACTCGGCACCGATTCGCAACCGGTGGCGGCCGACGATGCACCGGAAACCGAAGAACCCGCGCCGGTCAACGACATCACGCTGGGACTGACGGCGGTGCAGGCCGATTCGCTGCTGGCCGTGTGGAACGAACGGCTGCACAACGATTCGTTCACCGATTTCTTCGACCGCTACATCGGCGTGGACAGCCTGCTCGACCATACCGACAACACGGCGCCCGATTCGCTCTATGCCGGACGGTTGCGTGCGCTGGTATCGCCCATTCCGCTGGCCTACAACGAAATAGTCAAAGACCGAATCCACCTCTACGTCGGCAAACAGCGCGAACTGACCTCGCGCATTCTGGGCAAATCGCAATACTATTTTCCGTTCATCGAGGAGGAGCTCATCAAGGCCGAAATGCCCATCGAGCTGCGGGCCATGCCCATCATCGAATCGGCCCTGATTTCCACCGCCACCTCGCGTGCGGGAGCCGTCGGGCTGTGGCAGTTCATGCCCAGCACCGGCAAGAATTACGGCCTCGAAATCAATTCGCTGGTCGACGAACGCCGCGACCCGCTCCGTTCGACGCAGGCCGCCGTGCGCTATCTGCGCGACCTCTACAACCTCTACGGCGACTGGACGCTGGCCATCGCCGCCTACAACTGCGGGCCGGGCAACGTCAACAAGGCCATTGCCCGCTCGGGCACGGCCGACAAAAGCCATAGTTTCTGGGACATCTACTACTATCTGCCCCGCGAAACGCGCGGCTACGTGCCGGCTTTCATCGGGGCGACCTATGCCTACGCCTACCACCGGCAGCACAACATCGACTTCCACGAGACGCCGATTCCCATTGCCGTCGATACGATTCGGGTCAACCGCCTGCTCCATTTCGGGCAGATTGCATCGACCATCGACCTGCCTATCGAAACGCTGCGGCAGCTCAATCCGCAATACAAACTCGACATCATTCCGGCCACGACCAAAACCTATACCCTCGTCCTGCCGCAACGCAACATCGCCCAATACATCGCCCACGAACAGGAGATTCACGCCAAAGATTCGACCTACTTGAAAGAGTACATGAATCCCGTGAATCTGAACAAAAAACTCAAAGAGGGATTGGGCGGCACGACCTACGTCGTCAAGAAAGGCGACACGCTGGGCGGCATCGCACGGCGGTACCACGTGACGGTGGCGCAGCTGATGCGCTGGAACGGCATCCGCAACGCAAAGGCCCTGCGCATCGGCCAACGGCTGCGCGTCGGATGATACGCCCCGACCACGATACGATCGTCGCGCCCGCTACGGCTTCCGGCGGAGCCATTGCCGTCATCCGCATCAGCGGCGACGAAGCCCTGACGATTTGCGACCGGATTTTTCGCGGGCGGACGCCGCTCGCCGAAGCCGCCGGCTACACCGTCCACTACGGGCGCATCGTCGAACCAGCCTGCTCCGGCACCTCCCCCGACTCTTGCAGCACCGCCCCTGAACCGCCGACCGAAGAACGCACGGTCGACGACGTGCTGGCGACGGTTTTCCGCGCGCCGCACTCTTATACGGGCGAAAATTCGGTCGAATTGTCGTGTCACGGCTCCTCGTATATCGTCTCCGAAATACTGCGTTTGTTGCTCGCCGCAGGCGCCCGCATGGCGACGCCGGGCGAATTTACGCTCCGCGCCTACTTCGCCGGAAAACTCGACCTGTCGCAAGCCGAAGCGGTCGCCGACTTGATAGCCTCCTCCTCGCGAGCGGCCCATGCACTGGCCTCCAACCAGATGCGCGGCGGATACTCCGCCGCATTGGACGCCCTGCGCGACCGGCTGCTGCACCTGACGTCGCTCCTCGAACTCGAACTCGACTTTTCGGAAGAGGACGTAGAGTTCGCCGACCGACAGGCCTTGCAGGAAACAATGGAGCGCATCGACGCCGAAATCGAACGCCTGCGCGACTCGTTCACGCTCGGCAACGCGCTCAAAGAGGGGATTCCGGTCGCTATCGTCGGTGCTCCGAACGCCGGAAAATCGACCCTGCTCAACCGCCTGTTGAACGAAGAACGGGCCATTGTTTCGGACATCGCCGGCACGACCCGCGACATCATCGAAGAAACGGTCAATCTCGACGGTATCCGCTTCCGGTTCGTCGACACGGCCGGCATCCGCACGACCGACGACCGGCTGGAACGCATGGGCATCCAGCGCACACTGCAACGCATCGCCCAAGCCCGCATCGTCATCCGCCTGCTCGACGCCGCCGCGTTTACCGGCACCGTCCCGCCGCCCGACTTCGACTTGCCAGAGGGATGCACCCTACTGACCGTCCTCAACAAAACCGACCTCTACCCCAGCCTCGTCATCCCGCAGGACGTAATCGGCCTATCGGCCCGCAATGGCGACGGAATCGACGCCTTGCGGCGCGCGTTGTTGCAAACCATCGGTGCCGATTCACTATATCAAGGAGAAACTATCGTATCCAATGGTCGTCATTTCGAGGCTTTGTCCGGCGCTCACGACGCGCTTTCCCGCGCTTTGGCCGCATTGCACAGCGGGTTGCCTGCCGATTTGTTGAGCGAGGATATTCAGCAGGTCATCCGCTTCATCGGTGAAATCACCGGCCGCGGCGTCATCCTCTCCGACGAAATTTTAGGAAATATCTTCTCGAAGTTTTGCATCGGAAAGTAACCTAAGAAAACAAGAAGTGAAGAATACACAAATAATATCATTGATTATTAGCGTATTAAAGTAGAAAATATTCATCTTTATTCGTTCTTTGATTTTCCATTACACTCGGTGTTTTTGCAACATATTTGCAACTTATACATTTGCGTGTTGCAAATTTTCTGCTTATTTTTGCCGCACGATAATTAACGTGTGCGGCTATGGAAATCAAACTAATCAAACGCAAGCTGAAGACAGGGCGGACATCGCTGGTACTCGAATATTACATGGGGTATTCGGTTGCCGCAAACGGCACGACAAGACCCCAACGTAAATTCGAGACCCTCGAATACTACCTCTACACCGACCCGAAAAACAAGTTGGAGCGCGACCACAACAAGGTCAACCTCGAAATGGCCGAGAAGGTCAAGGCCAAACGGCTGCTTGCCGAGCAGAACGAGCAATACGGCTTTGCGGTGAAATATAAAATCCGCACCAACCTCGTCGAATACATCAAGGGCCTGATCGAACAGCGCAAGGAGTCGCCGGGAAATTGGGGCAATTGGGATAGCGCGTTGAAACACCTCGTCGCCTATGCCGGAACGAATACGACGTTCGAGATGGTCGACAAAAAGTTCGTCGAGGGATTCAAAACCTATTTGGCGAAGCAGGCCAAGACCAAAAGCGGCACCGCGCTTTCGTCGAACAGCCAGAGCAGCTATTTCCTCAAACTCAAAGCCGCGCTGAACCAAGCGGTCGAGGACGGTATCATCCCCCACTCGCCCGCCATGTCGGTCAAACCCGCACACATCGAGGACGTACACCGCGAATACCTGACTTTCGACGAGCTGCAGCGCCTCGCCAAAACGGAGTGTCCGTATCCCGTGCTGAAAGATGCGTTTCTCTTCTCGTGCCTGACCGGCATGCGCTGGAGCGACATCAACAAACTGACGTGGGCCGAGGTGCAGGAGTTCGACGGCACTACGCGCATCGTCTTCCGGCAGAAAAAGACCAAAGGGCTGGAGTACCTCGACATCACCGACCAAGCTGTGCGCTATATGGGTCAGCGCGGCAAACCCGACGAGCGGGTCTTTGTCGGACTGAAATACTCCGCATGGCACAACCTCGCTCTGCGCGAATGGTGCCTGAAAGCGGGCATTACGAAGCACATCACGTTCCACTGCGGCCGCCATACATTCGCCGTGCTGCAACTCTCGCTCGGCACGGAGATCTACACCGTGTCGAAACTCCTCGGCCACCGCGAACTGAAAACGACGCAGGTCTATGCGCAGATTATGGATGCGAAGAAACGCGAAGCGGTGAATCGGATTCCGGAATTATAACTATCTTTATGCTATGGAGAACGAAATGTTGATATACCGCTCGGCCGACGGGAACATCAAAATCGACGTCCGCATGGGCGAGGAGACCGTCTGGCTGACCCAAGACCAGATGGCGACGCTGTTCGGAAAGGCCAAATCCACCATCAACGAACACCTGAAAAACATTTTTTCTGAGGGTGAACTGGTCGCCGATTCAGTTATTCGGAATTTCCGAACAACTGCCGCCGACGGCAAAAGCTATGACACGAACTACTATAACCTCGACGTGATTATTTCGGTTGGCTACCGTGTGAAATCGCACCAAGGCACGCAATTCCGCATTTGGGCGACGCAGGTGCTGCGCGAGTACCTCATCAAGGGGTTCGCACTGAACGACGAACGGATGAAGACGGGCAAGTCGATGAATTATTTCGACGAGTTGCAGGAGCGCATCCGCGAAATCCGCCTTTCGGAACGGGTCTTCTACCAAAAGGTCAAAGACATCTACACGACGAGCATCGACTATGACCCGAAAGCCGAAAAGACGATCGAGTTTTTCAAAATCGTGCAGAACAAACTGCTGTGGGCCATCAGCAGCCAAACGGCCGCCGAGTTAGTCGCCCACCGCGCCGATGCCCGACTGCCAATGATGGGCATGACCTCCTGCGACAAGAGCGACCCGCGACGCATCACCAAGGCCGATGCCGCGACCGCGAAAAACTACCTGACCGAAGAAGAGATGAAAGACCTCGGTCTGCTAGTCGAACAATACCTCGCATTCGCCGAAAGCCAAGCGCGACGGCAGGTGCCCATGTATATGGCCGACTGGATCAAGAAGCTGAACGACATTTTAGTTATCAACGGGCGCGAACTGCTCGAACACGCAGGACAAATCAGCCACAAGGTCGCCGAAAGCATCGCGGCCCAACAACTCGACGCCTATAAAGACCGTTTGCGCGAAGAGGAACGCCGCGCAAGCCTCGCCGAACTCGAAGCCGATCTGCAAGCCGCAGCCAAGAAACAACCATGACCCGTGTCGAATACATACGCTTGTCGCACCGGCGCACCAATCGCAAAATCCGCGAACGGTTGCAAGCGATGCGCACCCGATTGGATGCCAAAAGCCGATGGCTCGGCTGTGCATGGCAGGCGGTCGCATGGGTGCTGTACGGAGCGGTCAGCGTGGTGAGCTGGCTGGCATTCGCCGAAGCGATGTTCAAGGACAATCGCTTTTCGCTGCACTACATGGAGTGCGAAATCGAGCATCGCAAACTCACATTGGCCAAAGCGCGCCGATACATCGCCGACAAAAAGCAGGAATACGACCGTCGGCTCGCCTACGGTTCGGTTTCGACCAAGGAACAGCGCCGCATCGACAAGACGTTCGAATATCTTTTCGCCCGTTACCCGGCAGACAACCCTGCGGACGAACTGCTGACCCGTATCGCCGAAGTCCGGTCTACCGTTACCGAAATCGCCGACTACACCCGTCATCGGCAGACGGAGGAGGCACAGCGCAAGGAGCGCGAAGCGGAGTTGCTGGCCCAAGCCGAGAAACGCCGTGCCGTCCAGCACAGCCGCACCGGGTTCGACCCTGCACCCACCGACTTTTGCCCGCGCCTGACCGACCGACAAATCACCATACTGACCGAACACGTCAACCGAATCGGCATCTTCAAACGCGACACGACCGAAGAGGAGATTGCCCGACTGCTGGCCTGCCAACTCGCAGAACCGTTGCAGACGACGCACAACAAGCTGCTGGCGCTGCTGCTCGAATCGTTGAGTGCGTCCCGATTGATTACCCCGAAATGGCAGCGGGTCGCCGGAAACAACGGCTGTTTCACCTCGAAGTTGGGCAAACCGCTGACGGCAAAAGACCTCTCGGCAGCCAAACAGATGGCCGAGATCATCGACCGCCGCAAGGAGCGGATGATTCTCGACTGCATCGAGGCACTGGAAGCCGCAGAATAATCGTCGCACCCTCACCCTTTGAACAGGATTTCGCACCCCGGAATCCTGTTTTTTTGTGTCCTTATAGCCACCGAATATTGGAAACGTTGTCCAAAAATGTCGAAACATAGGCAGCCAATGCGGACAGCTTTTCGTTGAACTTTCTTTGCACTCGTAATTACACCACGAGCGTTGCGCAACGCCTTTTATCAAACCTTTTCGATAAGCCGAGTACAGAGACGTGCTTGCACGTGCTCTGCCGAGGCGAGAAAAGGTGCATGAAATTGAACGCTAAAACAAAATGATTATGAGTGAAAACACATCTGTCGAGCAACGGCTCGACCGTATCGAACAACTGCTTCGGGGACAAAAGACGGTCTTGAACTTCGCCGAAGCATGCGAATTTACGGGGCTGTCGAAGACCTATATGTACAAGCTTACCCACCAAGGGCGAATCCCCCATTTCAAACCCCACGGCAAAAACATCTATTTCAACCGCGAGGAGTTGGAACGGTGGCTATTGCAGAATCCCGTCAAGACGGCCGAACAGAAAGAACGCGAAGCCGTCGATTATGTCGTCCGCAAACGACGACCGAGGTAGCATTTCATCCGGCCCGCTCCGGCTCTTCGGAGCGGGTCGGATCTTTTATCAATCAAAGAGGCAAGTTTGTGTTTTTGTAGTACAAAAACGTGCCGCCGCTGTTCGGTGGCAACATCCCGTTGGTCTATTAGCACGAAATCAATCCATGAAACAAATACCGATTAACAAAGGCGGGCGACCTGCCATAAGCGAGGGCCGCCGCAAGAAATATCTGCTATCGTTACGGCTCGATGCCGAACATTACTTCAAGCTGAAATCGCTTGTCCACACCTCCGGTCATGGAACAGCCGAAGTCCTCCGGCAGTTGATAGCAGCCGGTCGTGTGCGCGAGCGTCTGCGCCGCGAACATCTGGATTTCATGTCCCAACTCAAAGGTATGGCCCGCAACCTGAACCAACTCACCCGCCTCGCCCATGCGAAAGGATTTATGGAGATAGTGTCTCGCCATGCAGCTATTGTTGTAAAAATTGAATCCCTGTTAAAGCATCTTCGCGATGATCGGTAAAATTATCGCAGGGTCATCATTCGCAGGGACAGTCGGATATGTCGTAAAGAAACAGTCGCGGATATTGTCAGCCGAGGGTGTAACCCCGCCCGATGTTCGGGAGATAGTGCAGGATTTCAAAGACCAAACATTATTGAATCCACGTATCAAGAATGCCATCGGGCATATATCCCTTTCGTTTTCTCCGAAAGACAGTGTGCGAATGACTGACGCTTTGATGCGGGATATTGCCAAGGAATATATGCAGCGCATGGGAATTACCGATACGCAGTATCTGCTGGTGCGACACCTCGACAAACCGCATCCGCATTGTCATCTAATCTATAATCGGGTAGGAAACAACGGACAAACCATCTCGGACAAGAATATGAAAATCCGCAATGCCAAGGTTTGTCGCGCATTGACCGAGAAATACGGGTTGCACCTTGCGCCGGGCAAAGAATCGGTACGTCGGGAACGCTTGCGGGAACCCGACAAAACCAAATACGAAATATACGACGCAATCAAAACAGCATTGCCTCAGTCTCGAAGCTGGAGTGAATTGGAAAAACATTTGAAAGAGCACGATATTGCTGTGCGCTATAAGTATTGCGGTTCGACCAATGAAAAACAAAGGGTATTGTTCAGCAAGAACGGGTTCGAATTCTCTGGCTCGAAGATAGATCGGCAATTCAGCTACTCCAAGTTGAACCGGCACTTTGCACAAGCACAGCAACAAACACCCTATCGGGCGACGCTTGCGAAGGGATTCCATGCAGCCATAAGCAATTATCGGTCGGCATACACCGCCCTATTCGGCAATACAGGCGGAAATGGAAATAAAGGGCGAACAGATAATAACATTGTGAATTTTGGTGGAAACATTGGTGTATTGCCGTTGCCGCCCAGCGATTCGCCTGTCGGATTGTCTGCGGCCCAACTCCAACGCCAACCCGGCGAAAGTCCCGAAGAACATATTGCCCGCATCACAGTACTGCTCAACACTGTCGCCGAAGCAATAGCGGTAGCAGCGATGGAACAGAAGCGCAAACTGCGAGACCGAAAAGCGAACAAACCAAAAATGAAATTATAAACATAAATCGACAATCTGTTATGAAAGAAAACAATATGATGTCTTACGAAATGTATGAAGACTTCAAGGAGACAATAGTCAAAACCATCAAAGCCGAACTGTCGGCAAAGCATAATCAATCGGGCGACAATGATCTACCCCAACGGATAGAGCAAATCGTTCACTCCGAACAAGAACAGCAACGGGCAATAATAACCCAGCTTGCCAAAAGACTGGGAAGCATCGAACGGAGCAACGCAAAGACCAAAGCTGGAATAGATAACTTGCAAACATCTATCGAATCGATTGAAATCCCCACCGAATTGCCGCCGAGAATCGTGCAGCACAGAATATCGCTCGCCATCGAATCGAAAGGAGTATTTTGGACGATGATAGGCATGATGTCGGCAATCGTACTGCTGTGCACAATGCTGTATTGGACTGCCAGACCCAACTACGACCGCATCGACAACGACCTGAAATACCGCTATATCAAAATGAAAGGCGAAGCGACCTCCGACCGCCTTGCCGAACTGGAAGAAATATTCGAATTACACCGCGACAACACAAAAATCCGAGAGATGAAGAAAGATGTCGAAGAATATGAACGAACCATACAACGCAAGGTGCAGTTGGAAGAACAAGCAAGGCTGAAAGAACGGGAAGCAAAGCGTCTGGACGAAAATGCCTCCCACCTGAAAAACAAATAAGCCATTCCTTTTGTCCGCAAAAGTATGGCCGCCAAAAGAAATCCGCAAGGTCATGCAAGTTGCTACGCAAACCTTGCGGATATTCTTTCCGGCGGCATCGGCTGGTCGCTACCAAAGAAAATGGCAAAGTCTGAACACCATATAAAGCTGTATTTTCCGAAATTTACAGCGCGATACCACACTGCAAATATTTTCTATCTTTATCATGTTACGCATATTTTACTTTCATTATCAAGAAAATACAATCTATCACACTTCACAGCCAGTACATAAACCGAATATTGGCAATGTACCAATAAACCTTGTCTCGGTCTACTCTATCTGTAGCCCCACATAGACACTAATCTAATGACTCTGGTTCATCATCTATTGAATCTACATTGTTGGCGTCAAAAGTAAGAAAGATTTCAAGAAATGCAGCTTCTCTATAAAAGTAGTTAGGATTATCAATTAGTTTATCCTCCATAAAATGAAAACCCCAATTGGCATACTCTTCCATCGTCTGCATTAAAGCATCAACAGCCTTTCTGGGTGTTACTAATCCCTTATCAAGAGCTATAAAATCAAAGTCTGTTTTAGCCACTAATGCAGTGAAAATAAATTCTCTTAATTTAGGATATGCTTTACGACCTTTTACGGGATCAATATTTCCCCAGAATTGGATGGGTTGTCCAAACGATTTGATTCTTGTACTGTCGTCTATAAGCTTCTTCCTTTGGTCGTAATATAGACCGATAAAGAACGCAATGATGAAGATTTCATATCCAGCACCAAACAGCTTTCCTTTGGCATTCCCCAAATTAGTAACACCTTTCCCATAATCGCTGAAATTTTTAATTATAGACTCTTCATAGCGCTTCTCCCAATTAGGATTACGTCTTGCCCATACTTCATATAGTTTCTCTGCCATAGGTTATTTAATTCTTTCGGTTAATGTTTGAATTGTTGACAAATCTTCTTCATTGTAGCCGGGGGCCTTCTGTATGCGATATACAAAACATGATAATTGATTTATTTTATCAAAATTCAATTTTCGGGTCTCTGTTTCACGATCGAATTTCAATAGGTCTTTTGTAAAAATAATACATTGTTTATCAATACCATCAATGATATTATAGAAAATATCCTCTTTGAAATCTCCGAACGAAGATGTCGGAGCGTCAAAAATCAAAGGATAATCTTCATCTCTCTTTAGCGTGGTGATATTAGAAATGGCGAAAAGAACAGACATATACATTGTTGTCTTTTGTGCTCCACCCGGATTAGCTATTATAGTGTCATTTGAGCTATAAAGATTTATTTTAGCAGATCCGTCTACAGTTCTCTTTATTCTAATAACACCGCGAAAATCATCTGCATTGAGTTTTTTTAAATATATATTAGCCTGTTTTTCAAGGGTCTTAATAAATTCTTCCACATTTCTGTCCTTTGCCGCTTCAAATGCTTTCATTATTCGCTCAAGCGTAATATGGACTTTCTGATAGATTCTTACAATTCCATTAGACGGAACAATTTGATTCTGCTTATCTTTTAACTCTTGTTTCTGTATCTCAAGTTCTTCAAGTCTACGTTTAAGGTCCTGAAAGTCTAATGACGCTCTTTTGCTACTGTCATAGAGTCCTTTGAAATCCTTAAAGTTTTTGATAAGCATTTCTTCTGTTAGATCAGGTGTTTGAATAAGTAGTTGCATTTTTGAGTCTTCAGCCTCAATCAAGTCTTTATTTACTTTCTCTAACTCCTGCTTTCTCGTTTGTACAAAAGATAATCTATCGGCAATGACAGTTGCCAATTTAGATAATTCCTGCTCAGTATCGCCACTTAATTGAATACTACGAGTATGAAGTTCATTTATATATGTGTTTTCAAAAAGTGGTTTTATCGGGGTTTCTTGTTGTTGCACAGATTCTGATTCTTTACGAATATGCCCAAGATATTCATTAAGTTTGTCAACCATAAAATTATAAGCGTCACTCCCCTTTTCCGCAGGACGACCACAAACTTTACATATTTCATCATCAATCATCTCCTGCATTGTTTTTTTATCTGGAAGATTCCAAGGGAGAGGAGTCGCATTATTAGCTAATTTTTGTATTTCCTTAAACGCTTCTATCTTCCCTTTCTCGATAGCAATTCGTTCATCTTCGGCCCTCTGCAATTTACGTTTTTCTCGACTAAGAGCCGAGACCTTTTCTTGATATTCATTTAAAATAGAAGGATATGCACGAAGAATCCACATGTCATCAAGCAACATGGCATTATAGTCTAGATAGATACATCCCATTAATTTCTGTTGCTCTATTTTCTTCTGTTCAATTCGGGCATTTATACCTTGAAGATTCTCACAAACATCCTGATTTTCCTCCAAAATCCTCAGACGAGTTTCATAATCTGAAACAGCCTTCTCTTTTGTGGCAATATTATTTCGTACATCAGAGATTGCAGACTGCACTTGGATTAAATCAAATTCAAGCTGTTTAATTATCGACTCTTGTTTTTTGTCTTTCCTTAGCTCTTTGGTAACCAGATTGTCAGACTGTTGCTCAAAATATGAGGTCATCTCAACAAGATCATCGAATTGCTTGATTCCAGAGAATGTGTCAACAAGCGTTTTGAGTGCCGTATTATTGTCGAATACATCTAATTCCCGTTCTCCTTTAAAAAGGCAATATCGGCGAATCACCGTATCAAAACATGATTCCAATAATCTTTTCCCATCTTGATTATGCCGTTCCGATCCAACAATCTCATAGCCGATGAAAGAAAAATCTCTGGTTCTTACGAAGTTGTCGGATGTTTTTTCAAAAATGAATTTTTTACATATTTCTTTCTCTCCTCCATGCTCAAAGGTCATAGTGACAGAAACTTCATCACTATCTCCTATCCCTATTTCCGCTTTACGCATTTCTGAGATATTGCTTTCGCTTTTATTGTCCTTACTGGTGTCAAGCAACCATTCAAGAGCTTCAAAGAAAGTGGTTTTACCATCGCCATTATCGCCAATAACTAAAGTAAGACCGTCAGATAACTCAAAACAGTTTTCGCCGTAATAACTGCGGAAATTTTTAATAATAATCTTATTTAGTTTCATATATTCGAAGTCAAGAAGTTCGACACCTGAGTGTATATTTCCTTTTGTGTATATTGATTTTCATTGCCATCGATAATCATTGCTACAGCTCGTATTGTGGCATTCTCTGAATCGAGGGCATCTGCAATAGTCTCGTCTCCGGTTGGAGTATAATCTCCTAACTCAGCCAGTTTGGGGTCGGCCAATACTGCTTGCAGTATTCTGTCTCCATTTGTATAATGAGTAGCCATAATGATATTAGTTAAATATTGGAATCTGGTATTGGTTTAGTATATCATCTAAAACATTTAATGTGTCGTTACAATTTTCAGAAAGCAATGCAAAATCTCGAACACGTCTTATTTCCGCAGAAACTAAACTCTTTTCTAACTCATAGCAATCTGGGGCAAAGTTTATTTGTGGTATTACAACGAGGTCGTGAATAATAGCAAATCGTTTGTCGGGGTGTGTGCGTAAAACACGCCCTCTACGTTGAATAAATTGCCTAGGATTTCCAGTGCTTGCACAGAAGATTGCCAATTCGCTTCGTGGAACGTCAACACCTTCGTCCAAACATTTCATAGAAGTTAATACATCGATATCGCCTTTTGCAAAATCAGTCAACATTGCATCTCTGTCGGTAGATTCTGAGGTAAATTGACGTACAACAATATGCGAATCAATATCTCTTATAATTCGAGTGTATTCATTGATAAGATGAATAGTATCTTCGTCGTCTTTGATTCGATCTGTCGTATCAAAGATATCTGCACCCGGATCATCGGGTTGATTCCCTTCTGGGACATATACTAACGTATATTTTAATGAACCTGTTTTCTCTCGATGTTCTTTTAAAATATCTTCAAATATGCTCTTTTTATTTTCTGCTTTATGTATAATCTGCTTCCGTTTAAGCAAAAGCCGTTTTAATATCTCACGGCTATCATCATCTTCTCGATTGATTATTTTTGCAATCTTCTTCGATAACTCAATGTATTGAACCATCTCCTCATTTGTCAGTTCGACTAAATGTGGATAGTAATAATATTTACACAATGCATTATTCCTAATAGCCTCTGCCATTGAGTATTCAAAAGTATACACTCCATTGCAACCAAAGAAATCCATTAAGCGAGCATTACCTTCTTCGTCAAACTGACGTTCTGGAGTTGCAGACAAACCAATTCTTCGTGAATATTTTATATTGTTAAGACGTTTGGCAATGAGTCCGGCTCCCATATTATGGGCTTCGTCAGCTATGAACAATAATTTGTTCTTCGGGAACTGATTTAATTCTATGAAATTAGCCGGTCGAATAAATGATGCATATGTGGAAATTATCACATAAGATTGCTTATTGTCTGGATTTGAAAGCTCTAACATTTTTATATTTGCCAATGAGGTTTGCCATCCACTATATTTAGAGCAGACTTTAATTACATTGGTAAAGTTAAATTTTGCACACTCTTTTTCCCATTGGTCAACAAGAGTGATCGTTGGAACCAGTATAAGGGCTTTATAATAACCTAATCTTTTATAAATTTCAAGTAGGCAGTTTAATGAGGTAATGGTTTTACCAGTACCAGTTGCCATTGCAAACAGGCCTTTCTGTTGATTTGCTTTCCAGTTCTCAAAAGCTTGAATTTGATAATCTCTTGGGCCAGTCGGATACGGGAATTGCGGTTCATTGTTTCTTATGACAGCAATCTTATATTCATTGTCTTTGAGTTTATCTAAGATGACCTCCAAACGCTCTTTGGAATTATCCAATGCTTTGATAATGTGCTTCGGAATATGCTGCTGGCGCCGATTCTTTAATATATTGTATTCCGCTTCAAGTAACTCGGATATTGACTTGATAGGGAAATAATCTGTAATTCTGGTTTTAACTTTATTCGCTGATAAATATGCAACACTATCATCTTTTTCTTGGAATACATTTTCAAAGTCCTCTTTAATTGCTTTAACTTTTGCGGCCTCTATATTACCATCCCAATCGCACGATATTGTTAAACTTTCAATATTATCTACGAGTGCAGTTCTGGAGAAATTACATGATCCATCAAAACCGACCTTATTAATACCATCAGAAAAAATACCAGATTTAGTATGAGAAATTCCAATGCCGCTTTTCGGTGCTATAATTTTAACCTCAAGGCGATTATGACGTATAAGCCAAGCTAAACAATCAAAAAAATGTTGGTCTCTCTCTGATAATGTATTTTTTATCTTTTGAATATCAAATATATCAAAATAAGGTATCTCAATATCATCGGAGCCTGTTGCGATAGCATTCTTATCTTCATCTGTCAAAATATCATTGACAATGAGTCGCATTTTACCACCATTATAGAGGAATATGGCAAACCCATTTGCAAGTACACTTATTGCGGAGGAGGAAAAGAACCCAAGCATAAGGTCAAAGTATGTTGCATTGCATAGACAATCCGAGAAGAAACCTATTGGTTCCCACTCGGTCCGTGATTTATAACGCCGATGTTCAGGCCATTTGATATCTGATTTTAGCATGGTTACAGAATTAATGTTGGCATGTAGTTGATACTCAATTGAGAATTAACCATATTTCGTTGGCAATTGGCGAATGTACACCAATGATGGGCCATGGATAAAAAATATGGTTGCCA
This sequence comes from uncultured Alistipes sp., assembly GCA_947178455.1. GTDB lineage: Bacteria > Bacteroidota > Bacteroidia > Bacteroidales > Rikenellaceae > Alistipes. The sequence continues at coordinate 34,773 of CAMWYI010000001.1, forward strand.
TATTTCCTTTTGAGAATTTCGCAATGCCGCTTTGTAGTTGCTGTCTGCAACAAACCAATTCTTATAATCAGATTCTGATAAAAAATTAGACAACACAAAATCAAGACCTAAAATAAAATCCATCGGCCAAATAGGGACTCTGGGCACGGGCATTATCATTAACTCTCCATGTGCTACATTCTTTATACTATGGCCTCCATAAGTTAAATGAAACCACGGATGTATGTAGTTGGATGAATTGGTGGGATCATAGTCCAAATGAATGGCAGAATGATATATTTTTCCACCTTTTCCATATCCCCTAAAACTAATTTGAAATGCATAGGTATTAAAAACATTGTCAATATCTATATCATTAACAGTCTTGTTGTAATCAGTGGTTATGTTAATAACAGCCTCTAATTGTATTAAGCCATAAGGAATAATATTGGGAGGGATGTATGGCAGTGTGATTTTGAGTTCCTCTATTTTGCAGGTGTCACTATTTTTAAGCATTCCTACCGCATTCATAATAGGAAATATATTATTACACAATTTCTTACTGTAAAGAATTTGTGCAATTCTTGATAGTTCTGTTCGAATGTTTCGTGCCATATCGCTATCTTTTGCCTATGGTTCGTTCCAACTCTTCCAAAAAGTTACGTTCGATTTCGGCTACATTTTTCCACTCAGATTTGTTCTTTCTTCTTAATGCTGCATCGATGGAAACATATTTAGGTTCTTGCCATGGATATAACTTATCCTGCCCATCTATAAGTAATCCGTCGATAGTGTCCATCGGTAATTTATAACCTTGGCATACAGTCCAAAATGCATCGCTTTGGGCTCTTTCGAGACATTCAGCAGCAACTAAACCGGTGAGTTCGTATCTCTCTTTTATAAGTTCGACTCTTTGTGAAGCACTCATAGATCTTAAACTGTCATGAGATATGTTAGCACTCCACCACTTTTCAATTGACCACATCCACCATCGTTCCCATCCCTCTGAAAATACACCTTGATATTTAGCAGAGTCCAGTTGTCCCAATAATTGAATCCAATCGTTAGATTTGGCTATATCAACACCTAATTTGGCCGCCAAAGTCTGAATATCTATAAGTAACCCTTGATGTTCCAGCAACTCGTTTATTATGAAACTTGCAATCGTGTGCGTTGGTGTACCAATAAGGTTATTAAGTTCGGCAACAAATCTGGTGTCAATATTTTCAATGTCTGCGTGTAATATATTATTAAGACTATCAGGCGCCGTATGGTTATTATCGATTATAATTTTATATCCTTCGGCCAAAGCGTACAATTTAGACGATATTTCATCGAATCGCTTATTACATGTCTCTTTGTCTATACACATGTCAAACAAATCAGCGCCGGTTGTCTCCAATAGACTGACCAGCTTTTCGTTGGCAGAAAAAAGAATTATCGGGAAGCTGCATAACTTGCCCTCTTTTTGTCTTGTCCTGATTTCTTGTGCTAACGATGTTCCTCTAAAATCAGCTCGTATATTCTCTACATTAGGCAAATCACACAAACCTAAATCCAGAATAAGACCATCTATTTCATTGGATCTATCCTGAATGTATTTCAGTTGAGATTCCCATGTGCCCTGATGTTGTTGAGCATTGATATCTAAAGCCTCTTTATTAAATCCTTTAACCTTTGCTTGCGAATTTTCAAGCTTGTCGTCATCAATGTAAATATACTTTTTTGTCATTGTTTATTTGTTTTTAGGTATTCTGATTTCAATACACGTTGAAAAACCAGCAGTCGGTTCTACGACTTTTATAGTTCCTTTATAACTGGTAATAATATCTTTAACTATTTTGAGTCCTAATCCCGTTCCGGTTAATTGCTCATTCTGTGGAGCATCGAAACTTGCAGGCATCGATGTGGAGAAAAAGGCATTGAACACGCGCTCCCTGTTTTGCTCTGGTATACCATCTCCATTATCGTTGAAACGAACAAAAACATAGTTGCTATCTATATTGCCTATCTCTAATAAGATACGACCGGCTGTTCTTGCCCTGCGAATGGCTTTGCGTGAGTTAGAATAGAGATTGAATAAAATTGAAGACCATTCTGATTTATGCATTGGGATAGTGTACACATCGAAATTATACTCGTCTGTATCAAATGTAATATTGTTAAATCCCAGGTCATTCGCAATAGTATTCTGAAACGTGTCGACAACCTCTAATATATCTATTGGCGCTTTCTCTCTATTTGTGTTTTGAGATATTGTCGCACTGAAAAAACGAGTATAGCTGAATAGCTCCTCGCAGTATTGTTTTAACAGATTGACAGATGTTAATGTATCAGGCGATGTTATATTGTTTTTTAATGTGTCTATCTCTCCATAAATAGCCGGTTTATATTGTTTTATTTCATGTGTAAATTCGCCGATGGTTAATCCTAAACCAGCTAGAACTCTTAACATTCCAGCCTCCTCTATTAGCTTGTTTATTTTTCTGAGGACGTATCGCTTTTTATTTTCGTGTTCCGAACATGGATTGTTGATTAAATATTCAACTTCCCTTATAATACTATGTTCCGACTGTTCGTCTTCTTGAGAATTTTGGGTATAGTCATCCTCGTTTTTCGATTCCTTTAATAACGCTATTTTTTCAGAAAAGCGTTCCTTGGATTTAACAAGGGCCTTGTGTACAAAATCAGTAAGCTGGCGAAAAGCCTCGTTTTCTATCAAGCCTTCACGACTGGCGGTCTCTTCAAATTCATTGCCATTTGGGTCAGATATCTCTACGAATCCGAATAGGTTTTTATTGCTTAACGGCACATTCGTACTACCAGATTCACTTGACCATCGACGGTCTATTTGTGTCCAATCATTGGTTGGTTCGCCGTAAGGAAGTACGCGAAATCCATTGCGATAGAGACGCACGCCACTCGCGGTTTTGGATAATTCATTGATATTTCTCAATTCTATATTAGAAATCTTCCCACCGTAGTATTCAGGACGGTTATATATGAAATAGTATATCTTAAAGTGAATATCCGACAAATTTGAATATGAGAGCTGGTCTTTGTCGTAATATATTGAAAAATTATCATTTATACCCAAGCTATCGCTTATGACAGATATTTGGCCTATATGATTACTGTCGATATAGCCATTTATAACGGCTAGTGATTTGGTGAAAATAGAGATGTTCTCGTCGTTTACAATAGTCGTAATTCCATCAGTCGTATATCTGAATATAGCCTTGAACAAATTTTCATCCTGTTTGGCATAATTATTTCTTTGGCTTTTGTCGGACAAATAATCCGGCTGGAACAGCTCTATTATATATCTGTATACTCTATTTATAGCAGCATTACTCCATCCTTCTCTCAGATTATCAATAATTAATGTGGTCCCTTCATTTCTCTCTTTTTCGACTGATACTAATGGGAATGTTATGGCTGTGATATCTCTGTCGGCTTCGTATTGATTCCAATCTATCGATAAGCGCAAAGCCATATCATCGTTCAGCGTCTGCGTTATAATAGTGAGCTTCTCTCCCAATCTTTGTGTCGCGAAGCGCCCAATTCCTTTCCTGCCGGCTTTGGCTCTATGGTATTTTGCTGAGATGGGGTTGTGTATTTTATCTGTTGAGGATATACGCATAAACCCATTTAGCAACTGTTCCTGCGACATTCCAGCCCCATTATCTGTAATAATCAGAGTTCCTCGCGGTTCTGTTGTGTTAATAAATTCCACATCTACAACTGAAGCATCTGCGTCGTATGCATTTTTTATCAATTCCGAAACGGCAGTTTCGGCACGCCCAACCAGCTCATATCCTAATCGCTGGATTAAACCCGCATCGACAGTAAAACCAATATTTATATTTTTACTCATAGTCGTATCTATATAAAACAGTTAGCACAAGGTATTTCATCATAGTCATCAAACATATCAACCAAAAGGCCGCTGGTAGATTTTGCTTTTAACTCGGCTTGCTTCTTGATATGGTCGAGTTTGATTTGTCGTACACGCTCCGGACGGCTTAACTCTTCAAGGGTTTCTCCTTGAATCCATGTATAGCCATCCTTTTCATATTCCATAGCTTTTTTATACAGTTCTGGATGTTGTTCCAAAAGCCATATCCATTCTATACGTTGCTGGAAAAAGCAGAAATAACATCCCGAGCGACTCCTGCTATATGTCCCAGTCTTTCCATCAACTTCAAATGGAATAGGATTATAATAGGCAGGGATACCAACACCGCTGTCTTCTAAGATTTTGAAAATATCAGCCTTTACCAATACATCTTCATTATCAATTAAAGGAAACTCATCTAGCTTTCCGACTGGATAATCGGTTGTTTTGAGATACTCAAATACGACACGATTAAATGTTTTAACACTTAAATCTAACAGCGCATTGATTTTACGGCTAAGTAAAAAACTCTTCGAGGTTGGAATCTCAATAATCTGCAGTGCTTCATCTAATATATCTTTGGATGCATATTGTTTATACAAAGTTGCTATCGTAGATATATTGCTATTATGCAAGACATTATGAACTACATCTACACTCCAAATATTTTTCCTGAATGGAAATATAGCCTGAATGTTCGGTTTAGTTGAAACATATCCTTCTCTGTCCTCATCGCCACGAATTCCCACATACGATATTGCGGGGGTATCACCGACAAACTTCTCAAATTCTGCCAATTTCATCTTTTGGGTACACCAACGTGCTTGCGGAGACGGCAAATAACCTCCACTAATTTTTAAGAAGTGGTCAAAAGGTGTTGGCTCCGGACTATCTTTGGCAGCAATCAGCAACTCAATGTGCCCTAATAATGATTTCAGATTCTCAATGAGTTTCTCGGTCTCTGCTAATTCGCATTTTGTGTCAGAATTATAATATTCTATTGGAAGCTGCGGATATAATCGCTTCAAATAGATTGCCAGTGCTGCGCTATCTTTACCACCAGATATACCTAAAACATGTCTTACTTTATTCATCGTTCAGTTTCTTTTTAAGGATAGTTAATAAGACATATGCATCTATCCCATCGTCTCCTGACAGTAGTTTATCTATTTGTTTTTCGAGTCTTTGAGCAATATCATTTTTTTTCTTGTCTAGTCGAACTATCCGAGGAGAGGCTGCACCATCATTGGATATCATCTCAACTCGAATAAACTTGTCATGTTGCCCGAGATTGCTATTGCTGATATCAATAAATTTATCCAGTTCTTTGAATAAATGCACCAAATTGTCAATCAAATATGCTTCTTCTTCATCAAGAAGATTCCCGAGCTGCTTATCCAATATCACATATGCCAAAGATTGATACCAAGTAATTTTATCTGTTGATTGTGATAATATTCGGTTAAGTATTGTTTTCTGCCTATCAGTTAACAGATATGTTTTGACACATGAATAGCGTTTTTCTAATTCCTTTTTATATTGAAAGAAATCAGAAGACTTCAAGTTTAATGCTTCAATAAGTGCATTTTCAATACGGGATACAAGGTTAACATAGCAACTGCGAAGCTCTCGAATAGCATTCTGTAACAAATCGACATAGCTCCGTAAAACTTCATCGTTATTGGCAATCACACTATCTTTGAATCCTAATGCTCGTGGCAAGTCCTCAAAAAAGGTCTTTTCCGGATCTTTGGCAGTAGAAAGTACATTGCGAAATTGTAGAGTTGTCTTTTTTAATCGCTTTGTCTGCTTTGTATATTTGTTGAGTTTTTTATAGAATACCAAAAATGGCCTGATAGTTTCGATAAGACTCGCTGTCGTAAACTCATCATCCTGCGAGAGACTTAATGCTTCTCGATATTTATTGAATAAATCTAACTTGACACCCTCAACATTAAAAGCTTTGACCTGAAATCCAGCCGGTGATTTCTGGATAATATCCAACACTTCTCTATTGAGCATCGGAATAAATACTCCATTTTCATTATAGAGGGAATAGTCATTCTTTTTAATAATGAGATATGTTGGTATCCACAAATCAATTACACCCTGCTTTAATTTGAAAGGCCGAGTCCTAAGTATATTAATAAGCTCCGCTAACTTGCAAGCTTTCTCCTTACTACTCTCCAAAAACGCTTCACTAACCTTCCAGAGGTCATTGAACGACTCTTCCTGCGGGGCATTTAACTCATATTCGCCAAGAAACTTCCTATGAATACCGGTATTTTTTAATAGCGTCAGGTATATTGTTTTCTCAGGCTTGAACATAGTGTCTTCAAATCCCAAATTGTATTCAGCTGAATTCTCTAATAAGTGAGATAAGTAATTGACACGAGCCAATGACATTGCTCCGCTTGGCTTATGTTTATTCACCATCTCATTGATGTAGGTTGGAGTGGAATAATAGACCTCATCGCATATTTGAGATAAGAACTTATTAAAGCTCGTTTTAGAATCAATAGAAAACTCATTACCTCGATATATCCAAACTACATCTTGACTATATCTAAACAGAGCATCCAGCACACTGGTATTGAGCAAATTTCGTTCGTGATTCATTAGGGCATTTAATTCTCGATGAGCAACCTTATCTGTACTATCAACTACATTCTGAACATAGGCTAATTTGTCCAACATCCAGATATGATCAATAATCTTATCTGTTTGTTTGAAATAGACATACAATATAGCCTCTTCAATATTACTGGTTTCCTGCTTTAACTTATCTAATGTTAGTGACTCATTAATGATAAGATTGACATATCCGTCAACTTCATTTTGAGGCTGACGGTTAATTGGATAGTCAGATATTATATATTCAAAATATCGTGGAGTGCCTTTACGGAAATATGTTGCATTTGCAAACTCGACGGGAAGATTAAAGTTCTCAAGAAGTTTATCAACAACATCTTTAGACCGAGGGACAATTCCGGACGCTTTTAGTAACTCTCCTTCTATATTAACATCTGTTCCTTCAAACAGAATATATTGTGACTTATATTCCGCATAACGAATTATTTTATATTGCGTCAGCAAATCAATCACAGTTTCAGGATCCTCAATATCTAACGCATTTTTTGCATATATGGATAAATCTTTTTTAGAGCAACGTATCCCTGCATTGCCGAAAAGATTCATCATTCCAATGGTTTTGACTAGTTTAATTGCATTTTCTGCAATATCTGCATCGAATAAACTTTCTATTCGTTCTAATGCGACTCTAATACCTGTCCATGCAGCTGTATCAGGATTGATCTCAGAAAGAAATGAATAAAAATTATATATATCGTAATCATATACATCAGCCAAACTATATGTCGTGTGTTTGCCGTCTTTAAATGATTGCAGAGAACTTTCGCCCGTAGATTCAAGAAACGAAAAAAGAGTACGCTCATTTTGGCCATAGCGCTGAATAGACAATGTTAAAGCCTGAGCAGCGAACAAGTCCAATGGATACAAACAAGCTGCTGTATCATCGTACTCAATTGATGAACTGGCGAACTTCGTACTTCGTGCTAAGTCATATATAGTTTTAAATCCTTTATTGAGCATTGGTCTGGGAGTACGTCCAATGCGTTTGGCTGCTAAATATAGCAGTTGCTCAACAGGTTCATTAAATACAATTTCCTGGAAGCGGCCTTTTACTTTATTCCATTCATGCCGTTGTGATTCATTTAACGCGTGAGCGTATGAATTGAAATTCTGATGAAGAGTTGTAAGTAAGATAGCATTTCGCTTCTCACTATTCATAAACTCAGTAAACTTCTGAAATATATACAGCTCTTTCTCTGGATTATTCTTTGCAGCATATTCTAATAGTTTGCCGAATTCGTCTATTACAATAAAAACAAATTCGTCTTGTTTCTCTGCTTTTGCGAAAAACCTCGATAGGTTCTCAAACAGATTTTCAGATATGGCATTTGGAAAGAGATGCTCGGTCAGCAATCTGTGTAGTGAGGTGTAGTCGCCAACAATCTTATGAAACCGAAATCTACTATATCCATTAAATTGCCCTTTGTTTGACAACAAGATATGTGAATTATTTACCAAAGTATCTTCTAAAGCTAATAGGAAACTGGATTTACCTGTTCCATATGAACCTATAATATTAAATGAATGGATGCCTGTGTTGAATGAATCAACAATATGCCCAACTACACCAAGGGCATTTGGCGTAACAATATAGCTTTTCGGCTTGAATGTACTTTGCTCGATATTTATTGAGAGGGTATATTTCATATTACTCATTCAAGTAGTAGTTATTGAGTATTGTATCCGTTGATACATTTCCTCTAATTTGTAATTCTTTAATACCAGCCACATCTGAAAATATAATCTGATTCGGGTATTTGGCACTCAATTGTTTGACAATGCTTAATAGATCATTGTTAGTTAAACAGAAGATTAATGCCAGATCCTTCATAGACTCAAATGATATACTTTTGCTATCCGGGAATTGGACAAGCAATGCATATAAAAATATATTGACAGGCACAATATTACGAGTATCATAATTAAAAATATACATGCTACTATCTGTTTCCTGAATTAAATTCAAAGGAGTTAATAGCATGTTTGATTCCTCAATATTTCCACTGCTATAGCTGCAATAGTTATGTAACAAAACTCCTATGTCTCGTTTAATGGTATTTTCGTTATATAGATTTTTATAACTAGTACCGTCAAAACACAAATGCTTGATGAAATTTTGTAATTTTACCTTATCTATCAAATTGCGCTGTCTATGATAATCGATAAATGTGCTTGAGTAGATTGTTGCATAATCTTCATTTATAAGATTGAAATGTAGCAGCCATAGACTACCCATATCTTCAAAGAAAGGATCGTATCCATTCTCATTATCCATGAGTTTATACGCCAATGAAGTTAATCCCTCTTCGGGATTCAATAGACCAAATGCTCGCATCCAGAACTTAATGGAGTTAACCATATTTTTACCAACGCCAAGGCGAACAACCGCGTCTTCATCATTGAAGTTATTCCCTGCAATCACAAAATCATATCCACGTTTTAACCAATGAGATTTGCATGCAAATGATTCATGACCTGAGAATACAGGTTTCTTCATATATAAATCTTTATTTATCATTTATCAATTCCTTAATATCAATATTTAACAATTTGGCGATATTGACTAACGTATCTAATGTCGGTTGAGTCGCATTTGAGCACCATTTAGAAATAGTAGATGGGTCTTTTCCAAGTTGTTCTGCCAACCATTTTCCTGTTCTTTTCTGCTCAACAAGAACTAACTTCAGTCGATTAACATCTTTCATGTATCAGTTATATTTGACAATCTACAAAGATATTGAAAAATCTTCAATATAGACAATTCTTAAAGCAACAAAAAAACATACCAGTATAAGAATAAGTAAGATTAAGCAAATAGCTTCAATTAAGTATCAAAAAATAACATGCCAAACCTCTTCAATAGAGCAAACGGATATATCAGCCAACCTTTTGGCTGGATATTGCAGTATTCCATGACACAGGAGTTACACCAAAGATATTGCCTACTTTATACCCAAAAAGGTGTAAATACAAATTATTTCACTATTTTTGCACCCAAAGAGGTATAATATGCAGACGGCATTATCGAAATACGTAAAGGCTATGCGCAAGCAGCATCGGCTGACGCAGGTCGAACTATCCGAGAAATCGGGCGTAGGACTGCGGTTCGTGCGCGAACTGGAGCAGGGAAAACCAACGCTTCGGCTGGACAAAATCAATCAAATTCTCAACCTGTTCGGGGCCGAGGTCGGAGTGGTGCCGATGACAAAAACAGAAGACCGATGAAACAGGCTGCCATCTACCTCCACGACCGCAAGGCGGGACTGTTAACCGAGGATGAAACCGGATACACGTTCCATTACGATGCCGACTATCTCCGCCTGCCCGATGCCGAAGCGGTCAGTCTCACACTGCCGCTTACAGAACAAATCTATCGCGACAAGGTGCTGTTCCCGTTCTTCGACGGATTGATTCCCGAAGGATGGCTGCTCGACATTGCCGAAAAGAGTTGGAAAATCGACAACCGCGATCGGATGTCGCTGCTTTTGGCCTGCTGCAAAGACTGCATCGGTGCCGTCAGTGTAGTACCCATCGAATCAAAGGAGGAGTAACATGGAGCGTTGTCTATATTGTTACAAAGAATTGACCGACAGCGAGCATGATTTCCACAAATCCTGCTCCAAGAAGATTTTCGGTACTTCCGCAGCCCCTTTACTTCCCTACACGCGCGCCAATATTGCAGCGCTTGCCCGTGAGGTAATCCGCAGCCGAACGACGCTGACCGGTGTGCAGGCGAAACTGTCGCTCGACATCGCCAAAGCGGGTAAAGGCACCCCGGAACGCTTTACAATCGTCGGCCTGTGGGGCCGCTATATCCTCAAACCGCAGACCGAACATTATCCGCACTTGCCGGAACTGGAAGATTTGACCATGCACATGGCCGAAGTTGCGAAGATGCAGGTCGTACCCCATTCGCTCGTCCCCTTTGCCGACGGGGAATTGTGCTACATCACACGCCGCATCGACAGGGGAGCACACGGCGAAAAATACCAGATGGAAGACCTCTGCCAGCTCTCCGAACGACTGACCGAGCACAAATACAAAGGTTCCTACGAGCAAATCGCCAAAACGATTCTGCGCTATTCAGCTGCGCCAAAATTAGATGTCGTCAATTTCTGGGAACAGGTGTTGTTTTCGTGGATTACGGGCAATGCCGACATGCACCTCAAAAACTTTTCGCTATACAGTAAAAGTTCGGGTGTTTATGGGCTGACACCGGCTTATGACCTGCTATCGACTGCTCTCGTTTTACCCAAAGACACCGAGGAATTGGCACTGACACTGAACGGCCGCAAACGCAAGCTCCGCCGCAGCGATTTCGTGCAGGCAATGACGGCTTCGGGCATGGACGAAAAGGTGATTGACAACCTATTCAAGAAGTTCATCAACGCCATCCCGACATGGAACGAGTGGATCGACGTTTCGTTCCTGCCCGACGAGATGAAAGGCAAATATAAAGCGCTTATCGCAGAAAGAATCGGCCAGCTAAAATAGCCGCATTACATCCTGCCGCGAAAATAATTTCATCCAAAAATTCGCTGAAAATAATTTGCCGTATATTTACAATGAAGCGAACAATCGGCATAGATAACAATATAATAAGCAAATAATTAGCGATTTACACTTCATTTCTGCATCGGCAAATAAGATGAAAAAAAACATGCAACGAATCATCACCATAATTTCGGCAATACTGGCAACCATGAATTTACAAGCGCAACGAGCGACAATACCGGCGGATGTCCATTCGCATATCGTGATAAAGGAGTATATGGACTATCTGCGTGCCAACCGAGCGGATATGGAAGACGGCTATCCGCTCCCCGATTGGAGCGCGGAAGAACATCTGCGGTTTATGGATGATGCAGGCATCGCGTGGTCGGTTCTCACGATGCCCTCGCCGCAACCGTTTTTCGGGGATGCGCAGGAGGCGGCCAAAATAATCCGCTCTGTCAATGAGGAAGCGTGGCGGACGCGCGAAAAATATCCCGACCGTTTCAAGTTCTGCGCGGCAGTACCACTGCCCGATGTGAATCTTGCTATCGAGGAGGCCATCTATGCGCTCGACACGCTGAAAGCCGACGGCATCAAACTGGCGACCAACAGCCGCGGGCAATATCTCGGCGACCCCGCGCTCGAACCGCTGATGCAAGTGCTCAACGACCGCAAAGCCACCGTCATCATCCACCCGCACAAACC
>CAMWYI010000002.1 GCA_947178455.1 uncultured Alistipes sp.
CCCGTCCGTCGATGGGTAAAACGGCCTTCGTCCTCTCGATGGCCCGCAACATGGCTGTCGACCACGAACAGGGCGTGGCGTTCTTCTCGCTCGAAATGTCGGCCGTGCAGCTGATGATGCGTCTGATTATCGCCGAAACGGGCTTGGCGGGCAACGACGTGAAGTCGGGACGCCTCACGCCCGAACAATGGCGCCACTTGGAGTCGGCCACCAAACCCCTCGCGACGGCCCCGCTCTTCATCGACGATACACCGGCGCTGTCGGTCTTCGAGTTCCGCTCGAAAGCCCGCCGGCTGAAAATCCACAACGACATCAAAATCATCGTCATCGACTACTTGCAGCTGATGACCGGCAATCAGGACTCGAAAGGCAACCGCGAACAGGAGGTGGCGTTCATCTCGCGCACGCTCAAAGCCATTGCCAAAGAGTTGAACGTGCCGATTATCGCGCTGTCGCAGTTGAGCCGTGCAACCGAAATGCGCGGCGGGTCGAAGCGTCCGCAGCTCTCCGACCTGCGCGAATCGGGTGCCATAGAGCAGGATGCCGACATCGTGGCATTCATCCACCGCCCCGAATACTACGGCATCAATCAAGACGAAAACGGCATGCCGACGGCCGGACTGGCCGAAATCATCATCGCCAAGCATCGTAACGGTGCGGTGTGCGACGTCAACCTGCGCTTCTTGAAAGAGCAGGCGCGCTTCACCGACATGGACGACACGATGCTGCCGCCCGGGCAGGCGCTCGAAAGCCAGCAGGCCTACGACGACTATGCGAGCGGCTCGAACGGTGCGACCCCGCTGCCAACCGGAAGTGCGCTCGGCGCGGCGGTAGGCAACGAGTTCGACCCCAACCGTTCGCGCAACCTCGACGACGAAGCGCCGTTTTAATTTCGATGCACCGACCGGCATGCTCCCGCCAAAAGCGACCGTAGAAACCAGCAACAGCATTACCACCCATTAATAAAAATGTTCGTAGCCGTCCATACCGCGACCGTCGCCGGCATCGACGCCGTCGAAGTGACCGTCGAGGTCAACATCACGGGCGGTGGATTGGGGCTTTACCTCGTCGGATTGCCCGACAGCGCGGTCAAGGAGAGCGAACAGCGCATTCGGGCGGCGTTCGAGAACTCGGGCGAACGGATGACTGCCCGCAACGTGGTCGTGAACCTCGCACCGGCGGCCCTGCGCAAAGAGGGCGCGGCGTTCGACCTGCCGATTGCCGTCGGGATTCTCGCCGCAATGGAACGCGTGGAACCCTCCGCACTCGAAGGGACGATGTTCACCGGCGAATTGTCGCTCGACGGGTCGGTGCGGCCCGTGCCGGGCGTGTTGCCGATGACGGTGCTGGCTCGGCGCAAGGGATTGCGCCGCATCGTGCTCGCTCCCGAAAACGCCGCCGAAGCCGCTATCGTCGAGGGTATCGAGGTGATTCCGGTGGCGAATCTGCGCCAGCTGCTGGCGTGGCTCGGCGGCACGGAGACCGTCGAACCGGCCCGACCGGCCGACCGCGAACCGTTCGAGGTGTCGTCGGGCCGCTACGACGAGGATTTCGCCGATGTCAAAGGGCAGGAACACGTCAAACGGGCACTGGAAATCGCCGCAGCGGGCGGCCACAACGTGCTGCTCATCGGGGCGCCCGGTTCGGGCAAGACCATGCTGGCGCGCCGCATACCGACCATTCTACCGCCGTTGACGCACGACGAAGCGCTGGAAACGACCAAAATACACTCCGTCGCAGGCAAGACGGGCGTCGCTGGCGGGCTGATGACCCGCCGGCCATTCCGTGCGCCGCACCACCTCACGTCGCAGGCGGCTATCGTGGGCGGCGGGCAGTCGCCCTGTCCGGGCGAGGTGTCGCTGGCCCACAACGGCGTGCTGTTTCTCGACGAACTGCCCGAATTCGGGCGCAATGTGCTGGAAGTCCTGCGCCAGCCGTTGGAAGACAAGCGCATCACCGTCTCGCGGGCGCGGTACAGCGTCGAATATCCGGCCAACTTCATGCTGGTGGCGGCGATGAACCCCTGTCCGTGCGGCTACTACAACCACCCGACGCACGAATGCTCGTGCGCGCCGGGTGCCGTGCATCGCTACATGAACCGGATTTCGGGGCCGCTGATGGACCGTATCGACCTGCACGTCGAGGTCACGCCCGTGCCGCCGTCGCTGCTGGCCGACGGTGCTCCGGCGGGCGAGTCGAGCGCAGCGGTGCGCGAACGGGTCATCCGTGCGCGGGCCGTGCAGGCCGAGCGTTTTCGGGCAATCGAGGGCGTGTACACCAACGCCATGATGAATGCGGCCCTGCTGCGCGAACACTGCCGACCGGACGACGAAGCGGCTGCGATGCTCGAAACGGCGATGATACGGCTGTCGCTTTCGGCACGTGCCTACGACCGCATTCTGAAAGTGGCCCGAACGATTGCCGATTTGGCGGGACGCGAACGAATCGCCCGCGCGGATGTGGCCGAAGCTATCGGCTACCGTTCGCTCGACCGCGGCACATGGGGCAGATAAGATAGGATTTGCACGGGTCGCCTTACGACCCGACTGAATAAAAACAATGAATTGCGAAGTGAAAAAAGTGATTCTTTCGGGCGGCGGCACCGGCGGACATATCTATCCGGCCGTCGCGGTCGCCGAAGCGCTGAAACGACGGCTCGGCGACGAAGTGGAGGTGCTCTTCGTCGGAGCCGAAGGCAAAATGGAGATGGAAAAAGTCCCGGCACTGGGCTACCGCATCGTGGGACTGCCCATCGCAGGATTGCAGCGCCGGTTGGAGTGGCGCAACCTGCTGGTGCCGTTCAAGGTGCTGCGCAGCATCCGGCTGGCCCGCAAAACCATTCGCCGGTTCGGCGCCGATGTCGTCGTCGGGTTCGGCGGCTATGCCAGTGCGCCGGTGCTGTGGGCCGCACAACGCATGGGGGTGCCGACCGTGATTCAGGAACAGAACTCCTATGCAGGCGTGACGAACAAAATTTTGGCGAAACGGACCAAACGCATCTGCACCGCCTACGAGGGTATGGAACGCTTCTTCCCGCAGGAGAAAATCGTGCTGACGGGCAATCCGCTGCGCGGCCATTTTTCCAAAGAGGGGGTTGCGAAACCCGACGCGCTTGCGTATTATGGCTTCACGGCCGAAATGCCGGTGATATTGGTGGTCGGGGGTTCGCTCGGCACCCGCTCGCTCAACGAAATGATGAAAGCGTGGTTGCTCCGCACGGGCGGCACGGCACCGGTGCAGGTCATTTGGCAGACGGGCAAATACTATGAACGCGAGATGCAGGATTTTCTGCGCGAACATCCCGCCGCACACGTTTGGCAGGGGGCGTTCATCGAACGCATGGACATGGCCTATGCGGCGGCCGACGTGGTCGTGTCGCGCAGCGGGGCCGGTACTGTTTCGGAACTTTGTTTGGTGGCGAAACCGGTGGTATTCGTACCCTCGCCCAACGTGGCCGAAGACCACCAGACCAAAAACGCACAGGCACTGGCGTCGAAAGGCGCGGCGGTGCTGGTGCCCGACAGCGAGTGCCGCACGCAGGCAATGGAGCGTGCGCTGGCGCTGGCGGCCGACCGGCAGGCATTGGAGGCGATGAGCCGCAACCTCGAAGCGCTGGCCCGCCCCGACGCAGCGGAACGAATCGTGGACGAAATCATCGGACTGAAATGAAAAAACAAAACGTTTACTTCATCGGCATCGGCGGCATCGGCATGAGCGCACTGGCGCGCTATTTCCGCCACGAAGGCCGCGAGGTCGCCGGTTACGACCGCACCTGCTCGCCGCTCACCGAAGCCTTGGAGCGCGAGGGCATCGCCGTCCACTACGACGACGATGTGGAGCAGATTCCCGCCCCGTTCCGCAATCCCGCCGACACGGTCGTGGTCTACACACCCGCCGTGCCGAGCGACCACAGCGAATACCGCTATTTTATCGAAAACGGTTTTACGGTCGAGAAACGGTCGCAGATGCTGGGCCACCTGACCGAAGGCAAATACACGATGGCCGTCGCGGGCACGCACGGCAAAACCACGACGTCGACCCTCGTCGCATGGCTCAATCGCGGCTTGACGGGCGGCGGTTCGGCCTTTTTGGGCGGCATCTCCAAGAACTTCGCCAGCAACCTCGTGCTGGGCGACGGGCCGCGTCTGGCCGTCGAGGCCGACGAGTTCGACCGCTCGTTCCTGCGGTTGTATCCCGACGTGGCCGTCGTCACGTCGGCCGACGCCGACCACCTCGACATCTACGGCACCCACGAAGCAGTGAAAGAGGCCTTTTCGCAATTCGTCGGGCAAATCCGGCCCGGCGGCGCGCTGGTGCTGAAACAGGGCGTCGACATTCGGGTCGACAATCCCGACATCACGGTCTACCGCTACTCCTACGACGAGCCGTGCGATTTCTACGCCCGCAACGTGCGGTTGCAGGAGGGAGGTTACTACCGTTATGACCTTGTGACACCCGACGGCACGATTGCCGACTGCACGCTGGGCATTCCGGGCTGGATCAACATCGAAAATTCGGTCGCCGCCGTCGCCGCCGCATGGTGTGCCGCGAAACACGAGGGCACGCCGCTCGACGCGGAGAAGCTGCGCGAGGCGCTGGCTTCGTTCGCGGGCGTGAAACGGCGGTTCGAGTTCTACGTCAATACCCCGACGCAGGTCTACATGGACGATTATGCGCATCATCCGCGCGAGTTGGCGGCGACGCTCGCGTCGGTGCGCAAGATGTTCCCCGGACGGCGCATTACGGCGCTTTTCCAACCCCACCTCTACACCCGCACGCGCGACCTGTACCCCGAATTCGCCGAAGCCCTTTCGCTGGCCGACGAAGCGGTGCTGCTGCCCATCTATCCGGCACGCGAGGAGCCTATCGCGGGCATCACGTCGGAAATCATCGCCGACCGTATCACGGTGCCCTGCCGCATCGTGCCGCGCGAACGACTGGTCGAAACGGTCGCCGCCATGCCGACCGACGTCGTAATCAGCTTCGGCGCAGGCAATATCGACGCCTGCTGCGAAGCGCTGGCCGAACAATTGCAAAAGAAATAGGATAAAACGATGCGACCCGCTGTGAAATATACGCTGCTGACGCTTCTTTGGGGAGCGGTGGGGGCGTATGTCTATTGGGCGGCGCATGCGGCGAGGAGCGGACGCAGCACGCGGACGGTCGAACGGCTGGAAATCGATATCGTAGACAGCACCTCGCAAGGGCATCTGGTCTCGTCGGCCGAAGTGCGCAAATGGCTGGCAACCGAAGGCATCGAACCGGTCGGCAAAGCGGCCAAAGAGGTCGATTTGACGGCTATCGAACGACTCATCGCCCGCAACGGATTCGTCGAACGGGCTGCGGCCTACATCACGCGAAGCGGCGAACTGCACATCGACATCCGGCAGCGCAAACCCCTTCTGCGGCTGCTCACGGGCGACGAAAACAGCTACGTCACCGCTTCGGGGTTCGTTTTCGCGGCCCCGCGCGCCTCGTCGCGTTACGTTCCGGTCGTCACGGGAAGCTACCGGCCGCCCTTTCCGTCGGGCTACACGGGCGACGTATGGGCCTGCATGGAAGCCGAAAACCGCCGCATCGAAGCGGAAATCGCAGCGCTCGAAGCGGAAAAACTGCCCGTCCACCGCGAGGAACGCGACGACTACCGCAGCTGGCTCGAAGCCCGCCGCACCGGCGTGAAGTGGTGGTGGAAGTATTTGGACGACGATGCAGAGTATGCCGCCCGCCTCGACCGGCTGCGCACCGAGAAGCAACGCCTGCACCGCGAGTACCGTTATCGGGCGCATCTGCGGCAGCAACGGCTCGACCGCATCGAAGCCCGACAGGAGGAGAAACGCCGCGAACAAAAAAAATTGACGAAAAACTACGAAGATTTCCTGAAACTCCTTACCTTTGTGAGGTCGGTCGAGGCCGACGACTTTTGGAGCGCCGAAATCGTGCAAATCGTCGCCCGCACCTCCCCGAGCGGAGCGCTGGAAATCGACCTGATTCCACGCAGCGGAGAACATCGCATCCGGTTCGGCCGGTTGGAGCGGACGGACGAGAAACTCGACAAGTCGTTGCGATTCTATCGCAAGGGCCTTTCGCATATCGGTTGGGAGCGCTGCCGAACGGTCGATGTCCGCTACCGCGATCAGGTGGTGTGCCGCTGACGACCGTACTGGAATTGAAAACATTGGATTATTGACAATAGCATAAAATACCGAATGTATTTCCGTTGCGGACGGATACACCCTATCAAGCAGCTATCGTGGAAAGAAAGAACTATGTAATCGCCGTCGATTTGGGTTCGACCAACGTTACGGCGGCCGTCGCCGAGAAACTGGACGACGGCTCGCTCGGTATCGTCCATGTCGTCCGAAAACCGGCCGAGGGGGTCAATGCCGGTCAGATCGAAAACAGCGAACTGGCAGGCAACGCCATCCATGCCGCTATCGAGGAGATCGAAACCGCGCTGGGCTGCCGCATCACGGAGGTCTATGCCGGCATTTCGGGCGATTTCGTCCGTTGCGCCTGCTACACCGACCACGTCTACATCGGCAATCCGCACGACGGCGTGAGCCAAGCCGACGTCGATTCGCTCTACTCGCGCATGCGCAACGTGCAGGCTCCCGAAGGCGAAACCATCATGGAACGCATCGCCCAAAACTGGATCGTCGACGGCAACCGCGAGGTGCGCAATCCGGTCGGTTCGTTCGGCAAGACGCTCTCGGCGACGTTCAACTTCATCCTCTGCGACACGACCCCCCTGCAACGGTTGGAGATGGTCTTCAAACGGCACGGAATCACGATCAAGGGTATCTTCCCGTCCGTGCTCGCCACGCCCGAAGCGGTGCTTTCGCCCGACGAAAAGGCCGACGGCGTAGCGGTCATCGACATCGGCGGCGGCGTGACCGACGTCACGGTCTACTACCGCAACGTGGTGCGCTACGTGGCCTCGATTCCGATGGGAGCGGCGGCCATCAACCACGACATCCGCACGCTGGGCGTCCCCGAAAAGTACGTCGAGCTGCTCAAACTCGAAAAAGGCTCCGCCGTCGCGGAACTCGCCCCCGACACGCTCGTGAAGGTGCCGGGCCGCATTCCGCGCGAGGAGAAACAGATTCTGAAACGCAATCTGGCCACCGTCATCGAAGCCCGTGCGACGGACATCGCCGAATACGTGATGCAGGAGCTCAACGATTCGCACTACCTGTCGAAATTGAGCTACGGCATCGTGCTGACCGGCGCGTCGGCCATGCTCAAAGACCTCGACACGCTCTTCAACCGCATCTCGAAGATGGAGGTGCGCGTCGCGGCTCCCGATACGGGCCTTACGGAGGATTCGTTGGATTTGGTCAACAGTCCGGCCTATGCGACGATTACGGGTCTGCTGTTGCTCGGCGCCGAGCAGGGCACTTCGAGCCTGATTATCGAAAACGAGCCCGTGCGGCGGGTTCCCGAACCCGAAATTCCGGCCGAACCGGCCGAGCAGCCGCCCGTCGCGGAACCGAAACCTTCGGTCGCTCCGGCACCGGCCCCCACGCCCGCACCGGCTGCGCCCCGTCCCCGAACGGCAGCCGCGCAGAGTGTCCGCACTCCTGCCGCAACGCCTCAACCGACGGGCACCGTACCTCCTGCGCGGACACCCCGTCCGACCGTTCCGCCGGTCCGGCCGGCCACCAACCGCGTGCAACCGTCCGATGACGAAGAAAATACGCCGCTGCCGGATCCGCAATCGTTCCGTCACGTGCCGCCGCGAAAACCCGCGTCGGCAACACCCGTGACGCCGCCGCCGGCCCCGACGCCTGCGCCTGCGCCGTCTGCTCCGGCACCCGAAGCGTCCGAAGCGCCCCGCACGATAGGCACGGCCGCACAACGGCCCCGAACCCGAACGCTCGCCGACATCTACCGCGAGCGGTTGGAACAGCAGCAGGCCGCGCAACCGACGCCGCCCGCCGAACCGGCCCAACCGCAACCCGACGAAGCACCCCGTT
Organism: uncultured Alistipes sp.; assembly: GCA_947178455.1. Lineage (GTDB taxonomy): Bacteria > Bacteroidota > Bacteroidia > Bacteroidales > Rikenellaceae > Alistipes. Next base: position 7,977 of record CAMWYI010000002.1, read on the forward strand.
TCGTCCGGCCGCAGGCCCCCGCAGCAGAACCGGAAGCACCGGCACAGCCGATGCCTTCGATGCCGGAACCGGAATCGGAAACGGCGGAACCCCGATTCTATCCGCCCCGCCCGCAGACGGAGCCGACCCCCGACCCCGAAGCGGACGAACGGGTCGAAGCCCAAGCCAAACGGATGAAAAGCCGCATCTCCAAGTTCTTCGGCAAAATCAACAACCAGTGGGACAAAGGCTCGCTGGGAGACCTGCCCGACGATACCGAGATATGATGCAAACGCGCAGGGCGTGATTCGCGACACATCCGCGTGAACGGGCCCGCCGCAAACACGAACAGACAAGCCAGCGAAGCTGCTTTTTAAGAAACGATAAGCTATGACAGACGAATTGATGTCGGAGGTGAAAGTGACGCCCGATGTAGGTTCCTACATTACCGTCATGGGCGTCGGCGGAGCCGGAGGCAATGCCGTGAACCACATGTGGGAGCTGGGAATCCACGGCGTGAACTTCATGGTCTGCAACACCGACCAGCAGGCACTCGACCAAAGCCCCGTGCCCACGAAAATCTGTCTGGGCAAAAAGGGGCTCGGCGCAGGCAACGTCCCCGAAAACGGACGCGCGGCCGCCGTCGAATCGCTGCCCGAAATCCGGGCCCGACTGGAAGAGACCGGTACGAAGATGATTTTCATCACGGCCGGAATGGGCGGCGGCACGGGTACGGGCGCTTCGCCGGTCATCGCCAAACTGGCCCGCGAAATGGGGCTGCTGACCGTGGCTATCGTCACGTCGCCGCTGGCCGTCGAGGGACTGATTCGTTACGACCAAGCCCTGCGCGGCATCGAGGAGCTGCGCAAGCACATCGACGCCGTACTCATCATCAACAACGACAGCATACTGGAAATCTACGGCGACCTTTCGTTGGGCGATGCGTTCCGCAAGGCCGACGACATCTTGGCTTCGGCCGCCAAAGGCATCTCCGAAATCATCACGGTCAAGAGCGATTTGGTCAACGTCGACTTCGCCGATGTGTCAAACGTCATGCACAATCAGGGCCGCATCCACATGGCCGTCGCGACGGCCGACGGCGAAAACCGTGCGAAAAAAGCGGCCGAGGCGTCGCTGCATTCGCCGCTGCTCGACCACAACCAAATCGCGGGTGCGAAAAACATTCTGCTGCATATCTCCGTCGCCAACCCCAGCGAACTGAAAGCGTCGGAGGTCATGTCGATTTTGGAATACATCCAGTCGCACGCCACCGTCAAAGACGGCAACGGCGTGATACACAACGCCAACGTCATTTGGGGTACGAGCCAAAACCCGAAACTGGGCGACGCTATCCAGCTGATGATCGTAGCGACGGGTTTCGACGAAGATCCGGCCCAGCCTATCGCGCCGACGAACCGCAAAATCATCGCGCCGGCCGAATCGGAGGCCGCCCCGATGGTCGACGTACCCAATCCGCTGGAACCCAAGAAACAACGCCCCATCGTTCCGTTCCAGACGGAGCCTATCGTGCTGGGCCAGAAATCGACCCGCTACAAGGACATCAACCGCGTGAAATCCACGCCCGCCTACCAGACGCGCAACTCGAAATTCGTCGTCCAAGTGCCGGGCACCCAGAAAGAGACCATGCAGGAAGCCCCCGACGAACCCCAAAAGAAATCCGCCGACGAATCGCAGCTTCCCTTTATGTCGAACTAATCCGCCGCAGTGTTGGAAGATACGACCCATTGGATTGTCTGTCACGATTTTACGGCCCACTTGGCCGTATTGTGCGCCGTATCGTTCGTGTTGCTTTGCGTTTCGGCATTAGTTTCGGGAGCCGAAACCTCGTTTTTCTCTCTCACGCACAACGACGTACACCGGCTCAAACAGATGCAGACCAAAGCCGCCGACGCCGTATTGCGGTTGTTGAGCAACGTCGATTTACTGCTGGCCACGATTCTCGTAATCAACAATCTGGTAAACATCTGCATCGTCATCCTCACGGCCAACATCATCGACACGCTGTTCTCGTTCGCGCGGTTCGAGTTTCTGTTCAAGACGGTGCTCGTCACCTTCCTGCTGCTGCTTTTCGGTGAGATTCTGCCCAAAGTGTTCGCCCAAACCGCGCCGCTGCGCTTCGCCTCGTTCGTAGCACGGCCGCTGCTGCTGTTCCGCAGCATCTGCTACCCGCTCTCCTATATCTTGGTGCACACCAGTAGCCGCATCAGCGAAAAAGCCGCGCACAAAAGCGAAATCTCGCTCGACGAACTGGCCGATGCGGTGGATATGACGCGCAACGCCACGCCCGAAGAGCGGGTGATGCTCTCGGGAATCGTCAATTTCGTGAACACCGAAGTGCAGGAAATCATGAAACCGCGCGTCGACATCACGGCCCTCGAACTGACCGACGGATACGAAACCGTCAAGCGGACGATTATCGAATCGGGCTTCTCGCGCATACCGGTCTACGAAGAGGACATGGACAACATCCGCGGCACGCTCTACGTCAAAGACCTGATGCCCTATATCACGCACGGCAACGAATTCGGCTGGCAGAAACTCGTCCGCAAGCCCTATTTCGTACCGGAACACAAGAAAATCAACGACTTGCTGGCCGACTTCCAGTCGAACAAGGTGCACATGGCCATCGTGGTCGACGAATACGGTTCGACGCTGGGGCTGGTTTCGCTCGAAGACATCATCGAGGAAATCGTGGGCGAAATCTCGGACGAAAGCGACAACGACGAAAAACTCTACACGCGGCTCACGGCCAAATGCTATCTGTTCGAGGGCAAAACCCACATCGGCGACTTCGAGCGGATTCTGTCGCTCGACGAAGACACGTTTTCGGACGTACGCGGCGAGGCCGAAACCCTCGCGGGCATGATGCTGGAACTGAAACGCGACTTTCCGCGCAAGGGCGACACGTTCTCCTCGCACGGCATCCGGTTCACGGTCGAGGAGATGGAGGGACACCGCATCGACAAAATCCGCATCAACCTGCCATGAAACGGCTGATTGTCGAGCTGCCGCTCGCGTTCGACGAGGCTGCCGAGTGGGCCACCGATGACGAACGGGCGATTGCTGGCGGATTCGCGCCTGCACGCGCACGCGAATATCTGGCTTGGCGGGCTGTCGTCCGGCGCGAAATCGGCCGCGACGCCGCTATCGCCTACAACGCCGCAGGGGCTCCCATGCTGACAAATTATCCGCTGCATCTTTCGGTTTCGCATTGTCGGGGAGGGGCTGCCGATTCTCGGAAGCCGTCCAACGGTTCGGGACGGGTGGCTGTCGCCATTTCGGACGCACCCTGCGCCGTCGACATCGAGCCCGTCACCCGCAATTTTCGGCGTGCGATGCCCCGCTACCTCTCTCCTGCCGAACAACAATTCTCAGAAAATCCGCTTTTTCCGGCCGTCGCTTGGTGCGCCAAAGAGACCTTATTCAAGTATGCCGCAAGCACAACGGGCCGCTCGCTCGACCTGCTGCGCGACCTGCACATCGACCGCGTGCAGTTTTCCCAAAGCACGCCCCACGATACACCCTGCGGTACACCCTGCGGTACACCCTGCGGCATCCCTGAAAACATCCCCCGCGGCACGCTTTTCGCCCATATTCTGAACGAAAAACCGATTGTCCTGCGCTTCTACGAATACGAAGGTTTCGCAGTCGTTTGCTTGTTCGAGTAAATCGGGAGCAGAGGTTTTTGGCGGATTATTTTGGTTTTTCGGAATTACTGCGTATATTTGCAACCTCCGACGGAGCATTTCTCGCACTCCTCATCCTCTTACGAGCGATTTTTCGACGGTCGGGAGGGGGCAAGAAACGAAACATTCAGGGTCTGATGGCCGAGCGGTTAGGCAAAGGTCTGCAAAACCTTGTACAGCGGTTCGATTCCGCTTCAGACCTCACCGAAACAGCGTTACAGGAATTTGTAACGCTGTTTCCTTTTGAATTTGTACGGTATTTGTACGGCAATTGCTATCAGGAGATCAATCCCTAAATAAATCAAAGCAATAGGCATGTGTTGAAAGACATCATATTCATCCTAACAGTTTTTCCTCTATTAAGTCTAATATTGAACCGATCTCTGTATCAACATTATCAATGTTCATATAGTTGATTAATTTATAATATTCACCTTTTCGCATCGGATACGGAAATTTCGAAATTTGGACAAAATTATCCATTAAAATATCTAAGAAACGGCTCATCTTTTTATTGCTTGTAAAAGAGTCCCAAAATAATTTTTGAGTTTCTGGAGTTGCCCTTATAAAAGTCTTGTACTTTTCTTCATCACCATCAAATAAAAAATCCGTTATTGCGTTCTGCTTAGATTTCATATACATTTGATAATATATATTATCCACACCGTCAAGATATTGCATAAAAAATTGATCGACAACATCCAATGTTATGAAATAATTTTCAATTTCATACTTTTTCCATTTGCAAATTGTTAAATCTTCGGGATATCCATCTACTTTGATGCATTTTGCATCAGAATCAAACACTCCAACACCTATAAAATCAGGAATTAGTTTTTTTATTGCTGTAAAATGTTGAACAAAAATAGTGTTATAGTATCCTTCCTTTCTATCAACAATATTTTCAATATCGTTGTCGGCTACTGGATTCTGAATATAATAATAGTTTAGGTCTCCTTCCAACACAGCTAATGCTTTATCTTTACCTAACAATTTCGCAAATGCTTTCAATATAGATATATCTGTTGAGCCTTCAACATATAATATATTGTGAGTGATAGATGCTTTATAATAATGCTCTACCCCAAACTCTTTCAAAAGAGGTTTAACTTCTTTATTTTTATCCGATATGATTTTGGCTTCGCCGTCTAAAATCATTGCAATACTATTGTCAACAGCCTCATTTAATACCACTTCACTGTGTGTGGCAATAACTAATTGAATATCATTCTGACTTGCAACATCATTTATGAGCGCATAAACTGTTTTCTGTTTAATAATTTCCAAATGGGCATCCGGTTCATCCACAAGTATGACAGACGATTTGTGAGAATACATATATGACAGCAACAACAATATTTGGAGCGCACCTCGACCTGCGGAAGCAATATCAAGAGTTTTTTTGTTATCACGATGTTTATATGATAAATCCAACACTCCTTTGGCTGCATTGAATTGGGGTTGCTGAATATGCATGCCAAATAATTTTTCCATCCACTTTACAATCTCAGTCCAATTATCGGAGTTTTCGGTTGATATATTAAAGCAGAGATTTCTCAATACCTCTGAAGTCATACCTTGCCCCATTAGAAAGTTTACGCGTTCCGGTTGATGTCGAACTTCTTCGATAGCAATACCTGACATGGAATATAATAAATTAACAGGTAGTTGCGTAGCTTTGTCAAGAACATTGCTATCCTCAATTAATACCCCAGTAGGCTTGCAATATATCATCTCTGAGCTTTGCTGAGTAAACTCAATAGGACAATCATATACTACATTATTTATCAATAAACCTAAAGTAATTGTCACGGGGATAAGTTCCGTGCTACCTTTACGCACTTCACTGTTGTTCCATAGAAAACGGGCATTCTGAACTGGTAGTTGATAAAGATTTAACCTATTGATAGGTACCCCATATCTAATACGCCCTTTGGATTTTCCCTTCGAAATATGCCAAGTTTTGATACCCAACGACCACAACGCAAAGGCTTGCAGTATAGATGTCTTACCAGCATTATTAGGGCCAATTAATACAGTAGGGTTTGTGAGATTTATTTTGATATTCTTCCCAAATATCTTAAAATTTTCAATAGCAATGTATGTTACTCGTATCATAATTATAATTACATTATTCGTTTAACTTAGCATTCGTTTTTGAAATCTCCATCTATTTTTCAATGCCGGTTTCTAAAATTCAATTAGTAAGTTTCTGATAGCATTGCAGGAGAAGGGTGACAATTTGGCTTTCGTCGAGATTTTTGTCGAAACCGTAAGCTTCCATTACTGCGGCATCATTAGCACGGTGCGCTTTCAACAACTCCGGAAACAGTATCATTTTACCGTACATGTCGGCCAAAGTTGCGTCCGGATATTTTTCGCGGGCATTCAATATCGCCTGTGCCGTCTGTTCTATTTTCTCCGTCTGCTCCGGTGTAACTGCGGGCCAAGGGAAATTGTTATAAACGATATCCTTTGAATAACGGTAGTCGCTTTTTAATCGTCCGCAAACAACCCGTGTCCACGCATTATGAACCGAGGAAATCAATACGCCGAAATGATATAATGTGGCATCAGGAATAAGATGCGCTGAATCACTGCACAAAACATTTGGCGCCATAAAGCCAATGGGGACATATGCTCTTTTCTCCGATGATACTCTCGGTATTAGCAGATAATTCTTTTTGGGCATATTTTCAACATGAAAACGAAGAGGTCGTTCTGCCAATTTAACTGTTCCGGCACTCTTGCTTGCCAAACGAAACTTCTGTACCGCATTTACCCGCTTCATACATTCGGGCAATTTCAACAACTCTACCGGATTCGCATCGCCGAGCCACAGACACCAGCGCGGACGGCAGTTGATAAATTCATCCGAACCATACCAATGCTTAAAGAATTTTTCGGATGCCGGTTCTTTGCGAACAAACACCTCTTTTTCCTCATCGCTGAACAGATAAAATCCTCCGTCGATAGGTTTGTTTCCGATACCTATCTCCGGAATATCGCATAATGCCCGTGAACGACTCTCGACGAAGATATTTTCACCGGCAATCAAATAGCCGTTGATATTAGCAACCTCACGTATAGTATCGCAGTCGTAAAGTTTGCGTTTGTTTTTGGATGTACTCATCGAAAATCCGACTATTACGCAATGTACATGCGCCTTTTGGCTGGCTTCACTATCCCAGATAAACGTTCGCCATGCAAAATCGATATGCACCCCCGACTCCATCAGCGGTTTCCATAGATTGGCGACCTGCTCACCCTGCGTGACGGAATTCGTGGATACAAGCGCAACCTGAATAGCCGGATTCTTCGACATCAGTTCCTGCGATTTTTTGTACCAACCTGCGACATAATCTAAATTACCGACATTTTTCCACTTTGTACCGAAGATAGTCTGCAAATCATCTTTCTGTTCTCCCGACATAATACGGGCTCCGACAAAAGGTGGATTTCCCATGATATAATTCAACTCGTCGGCAGGAACTACCTCATTCCAATCCATGCGCAGAGCATTGCCCTCGCGGATATTGGTGTAGGTTTTCAATGGTAGTGGGTCGAGGTTGAAGCCGACAATTTCGTCGGTTTCTTGCATCATCTGCGATTCGGCAATCCATAATGCTGTTTGCGCAACTGAGCAGGCAAAATCATTAATCTCGATGCCGTAGAATTGGTTGATAGATAATTTTATAGGGTTAGTAATACCTCCCATAAGGCGATCTGCTCCGTATAGAATACGGAGCACCTCATTTTCAAGTTTTCGCAGCGAGGTATAAGATTCCGTAAGGAAATTGCCTGAACCGCATGCAGGATCGAGAAATTTGAGAGATGCCAGTTTATTCTGGAATACGAGGGCCTTTTCACGTTTGATCTTGGCCACGGACAACGCTTTCACGGCTGCAAGTTCGGCCTTTAACTCGTCGAGGAAAAGCGGATCGATGACTTTGTGGATATTCTCAATGGAGGTATAGTGCATACCACCCTTACGGCGTGTCTCAGGATTCAGCGTCGATTCAAAAACAGCACCGAAGATAGTCGGCGAAATCTCCGACCAATCGAAATCATCACTGGCACGTTGCAGAATCAAGGTACGGATTTCGTCGTTAATACGCGGAATCTCTATATCTCCGGAAAACAGACCTCCGTTGACATAGGGAAATGCCGCCAATGCTTCGTCCATGTATTCATCCCTATCTTCGGGGCGCATATCGAGTACCTGAAACAATTCAATCAACTTGCCGCGAAACTCCGAAGCCGGAAATCTCACCATATAGTCATGGAACATATTCTTGGCCCCGAAAATGCCTGCATCCTCGGCATAAAGACAGAATACCAACCGAACACACAGTTTATTCAGCGATTTTTGGCTTTCGGGACTATCGGGATTCTTGTATTCGCGCAGAATCTTATCATAAAGCACACCGACAATCTCACCCGCCTGTATACTAACCTCCAATTCTTTTTTGATGTGTTGCTGCGTATCGTCGACAAGGAATGCCAGTCGCATGTACTCTTTTTCAAGATCGGCTAACCGGATTATTTCAGGAGCGGCATTCGGATGCTCCATATCGTGAACCTCGAAAGTCGTGAAGTTGCAAACTACAATCCAGCGCGGGTATTCCGATACCGGCAATCCTGCAGCATAGCGGCGAGCCTGTTGATACGGTGTGAGCATTGCGCCATCCGATTGTTTTGCTTTCATCGTCAAATCTACATGAGAACTTTTTTGCTCAATCAACACTTTGGTCGTCGAGATATAAGCATCAATAAAGTCGGAGCCTTTCTCTTTCGTAATAGTCTTAACAGGCAACTCAAATTCAATAATAGAGGAGGGATTTTGAATACCAAAGACATTTTGCAACAAGTCGAACCAAAATTTTTGGCTTTGCCCTTTCTCATAACCTTTATCTATCCATTGAGCAGCAAATTCTTTTGCAGCTTTCTTCCGTTGTAAGTCAATCCCCATGATTAAATACTTATAGCAATCGTTGAACTATACCGAATTCAAAATCTCTTTCCAAAATGCAATACGGTGTATCGTTTGTAAAGATAAGGAGAATTTAATAGTAATAAAAATAAAACAGTTAGTTACTTTTGTTATAATCCCAATTGGCAGTTAGTTACTTTTTATTTCATCGACTTTGCTATCTAATGCTTCAACCTCAAACTTCTTTAGTCTCACTTGTTCTTCTAACTGGACTTTACGTTGTATGGTTCGTTCATATTCTTCAACATCTTTCTTCATTCGGCGGATTTTTGTGTTATCGCGATGTAGTTCGAATATTTCTTCCAGTTCGGCAATGCGGTCAGAGGTCGCTTCGCCTTTCATTTTGATATAGCGGTATTTCAGGTCGTTGTCGATGCGGTCGTAGTTCGGTCTGGCAGTCCAATACAGCATCGTGCACAGCAGCACGATTGCCGACATCATGCCTATCATCGTCCAGAATACTCCTTTCGATTCGATGGCGAGCGATATGCTGTGCTGCACGATTCTCGGCGGCAATTCGGTGAGGATTTCAATCGATTCGACAGATGTTTGCAAGTTATCTATTCCAGCTTTGGTCTTTATATTGTTTTGTTCGATGTTATCCAATTGTCCGGCAAGCTGGGTTATTATTGCCCGTTGCTGTTCTTGTTCGGAGCGAACGATTTGTTCTATTCGTTGCAGCAAATCCGTATCGATCGATTGGTTATTCTTTGCCGACAGTTCGGTTTTGATGGTTTTCACCATCGTCTCCTTGAGGTCTTCATACATTTCGTAAGACATCATATTGTTTTCTTTCATAACAAATTGTCGATTTAAGTTTACAATTTCATTTTCGGTTTATTCTCTTTTCGGTCTCGCAGCTTGCGTTTTCGCTCCATGGCTGCTACCGCCATTGCTTCGGCAACCGTGTTGAGCAGTGCCGTAATGCGGGCGATATGTTCTTCGGGGCTTTCGCCGGGTTTGCGTTGGAGTTGAGTTGCAGACAATCCGACAGGCGAATCGTTGGGCGGTAACGGCAACGTGCCAATATTACCGCCGAAGTTTATCGAATCGGTAGCAATTGGCCCTTTATTCCCGCTTCCGCCTGCATTGCCAAATAAGTCAGTAAATGCCGAGCGATAATTGCCTATGGCCGCATGGAAGCCCTTTGCATGCGTCGCCCGATAGTGGGTTTGTTGTTGTGCTTGTGCAAAGTGCCGGTTCAACTTCGAATAGCTGAATTGCCGGTCGATCTTCGAACCAGAAAACTCGAAACTGTTTTTGCTGAACAACACCCCTTGTTTTTGATTGGTCGAACCGCAATACTTATAACGCACAGCAATATCGTGCTCTTTCAAATGTTTTTCCAAGTCATTCCAGCTTCGGGATTGAGGCAATGCTGTTTTGATTGCGTCATATATTTCGTATTTGGTTTTGTCGGGTTCCCGCAAGCGTTCCCGACGTACCGATTCTTTGTCCGGCGCAAGGTGCAATCCGTATTTCTCAGTCAATGCACGGCAAACCTTGGCATTGCGGATTTTCATATTCTTGTCCGAGATGGTCTGCCCGTTGTTCCCTACCCGATTATAGACTAAATGGCAGTGCGGATGCGGTTGGTCGAGGTGGCGCACCAGCAGATACTGTGTATCGGTAATTCCCATGCGCTGCATATACTCTTGGGCAATATCGAGCATCAAAGCGTCAGTCATTCGCACGTCGTCTTTCGGAGAAAACGAAAGGGAGATGTGCCCGACAGTATTCTTGATACGCGGGTTCAGTAGTGTTTGGTCTTTGAAGTCCTGCACCATTTCCCAAATATCGGGCGGGGTTACTCTTTCAGCATCGAGAATGCGCGATTGCTTTTTTATGACATATCCAACCGTTCCGGCGAATGATGTTCCTGCGATGATTTTACCGATCATCGCGAAGAACCCTTAATAGAACCTCGATGCTTGCCACAATAGCCGCATGGCGAGACACTATCCCCGTAAATCCTCTTGCATGGGCGAGGCGGGTGAGTTGGTTCAGGTTGCGGGCCAAGCCTTTGAGTTGGGACATGAAGTCGAGATGTTCGCGGCGCAGACGCTCGCGCACACGACCGGCAGCTATCAACTGCCGGAGAACTTCTGCTGTTCCATGACCGGAGGTGCGGACAAGCGATTTCAACTTGAAGTAGTGTTCGGCATCGAGCCGTAACGATAGCAGGTATTTCTTGCGGCGGCCCTCGCTTATGGCAGGTCGTCCGCCTTTGTTAAGCGGTATTTGTTGCATAGGTTGATTTTGTGTTGATAGACCAGCGGGATGTTGCCACCGAACAGCGGCAGCACGTTTTTGTACTACAAAAACACAAACTTGCATTACTACATTTTCATACCTCGTTTACGCTGCGGTGCAATATGCGGCCAGGACAGTTTCGCCTGCCAATACTCGTTCAAATCCTTATGCTCCCGATAAAGATGCGACCGGTCGATAACGGTGCTATTCGGGCATAGCTGTTTCAAATCGGCCGTGGCATTGCGACCCGCTTCGTCGTTATCGAAAAACGCATGAATCGTCGCATGTCGGTCGAGAAACGGAATCGCTTTCGACAGGTTGACAACCGTGTTCAGCACTGCGGCATCGGTTTGCAATTGCTTTTCCATCGAGAGGTAGGAGAAGAAATCCATAAATCCCTCGAATGCGAGGACGGTATCGGAACGGTTGTCGATTGTCGTAATATGTTTGGGCGATATGCCGCCCTTGAAACGTTCGGAGCGCAGTTCCCATCCTCCGGCATCGTTGCGGAATCCAACCGCGAAATACTCCCTGCCGTTGATTGCATAGTGCACCTCCCGGCAATAGCCGAAAGCCATATTTGGGTCGATTCCCCGCGACGAAAGGTAGCCGACTAGAGCCGGATGACAGAGCGGCATATCGAAAAGTGTGCGAAGTGTGGAGACGCTCGGAGAAACGGATGACAATACAGGTGCGGGAATATGCGTTCTCACACCGTTGCCCAACAATCGGACGGCTTGCGCGAAATCGCACCGTTCCAATCGCATTACAAGGTCGAGAATCGAACCACCCTCGCCAAGTCCGAAGTCATACCATAGGTTCTGCATATAGTCCACCTTGAAACTCGGCGTTCGTTCTTCGCGTAGCGGTGAAAGATAAAAGCCATATCGCGAATTGTCTTTGGTCGGGTGCAAGCCTCGTTCGGCGAGGTAGGCTCGAATCGAAAGGCATTTGATAGCATGAATCGTTTTCATAGCAATTTATTTTCAGTGAGAAGAAGAGTATTTATTCTTTCACTGAATTATTTAATGGGAACGATTCGGTGCAAGGCAGCTTCGACGTCGCTGTCGCGGAACAGGACACGCCCACCGATTTTGTGGGCGCAGATTTTACCGCGATTCACCCAGTCAGTGAGTGTCACGAGCGAGATGCGCAGACGGCGGGCGGTTTCGTGCCGCGTGAGATACTTCGTGTCGGTTTTCGGATGTGCGGGACGCAGCTGTTGCAACTCGTTGCGCAGGGACTCCCGAATCATCTCCGAGAGTTGGTCGGCGGTCATGCCGTTCAGATAGATTTCCTTTGCCATAATTCTTGCGATTTAACGCTGCAAAGGAATGGGTTTATCGGAACTAACTAAAATAAGTAATTGTGTTACAAGGCGAAGACACTTCGAAGACATACGATGTCAAGTTAGGACAATACGCTTGTAATTATCCTGTTTTTCGAGGCAGATTTCTGTGAATTGCGGAGGTTTGCGCCATAAAGTCCCAGTGTGTAAAGTGATTAAAAAATCATAAAAAAACAGGGAGCAACGATTCGTGCTCCCTGCAAAACGGGTTATCTATTTGCTTCATCATTTATCACCGTAACCGGTAACTTTTTGTCAATTGTATACGAAAGCATGTAAAAAGCTTGTAAGTTTTCATACTGCACTCAAAATTACACGCTTTTAATATACTGATTAATAGCCATTCACTAATATATGCCTTGATAAAAAGTGTGTAATTTATGTTTAAAAGCTTTTTAATTAAGCATCATGAAAGATGATTTGAAAATTACCTGTCAAGATATCTTTGCAGCGCTTCGCGAATAGCCGATGAAGAATAATATTCATCCCGAGACATCCGTTCGTCGCGACAGCCCTCGAACCGCTTACTGCTCAACCATCGGTAGAGCGTCGGGCGGGTGATGCCCAATGCGGCAGCCAACTCCTTTTTGTTCATCAGCCGCCCGCCGTCGAATGCCGGCAACTCGTTTTTGTCCTCATGGATATACAGCCAGCGGTCAAGATGCCGAATTGCCTTATCCACATTTTTCAATTCCTGTTCATGGCTTTCGTATGCCCACACACGCAAACTTGCCGGGTCGAAGTCTGCAAACTCCAGCCGGGAACGCAACGCCTCGACCAACGTGTCGAAACACGCCAATTCGGAAGCCTTGATTTCTATTTTGCGACGACGGGGCATTGCGAATACATTTTTTCAAATGAGCTTTTGTGGTTCAGCATACTTCCCTCAACAAAATATGTCTGTCGTCAAGGAATTATTTGATTGGTAATCGCTCCAAATACGTTAGAAAATAACATCCCAAGTAAGTAATAGCATACTTTTGTTTGGGACTTCTTGGTTTATCTTTAATTGTTTGAACAATAAGTTTCCGGACCATTAGCGGTTCTATATACTTTTGAGAATTATAAATTTGCGATGTTAATCCTAACGTGTTGATAAGTAGCTCCTTTTTGCTTTGAGGTCCCTGCAATAGTGCGTTTAATATTTTGTATGTTTTTTCTGTTTTTAGTGAATCAAAATCAGAGTTATCAAATCGAACGGCTATTTTAGAGTATTTAGCTTCATATTCAGCTATTTCTGCTTGTTTACAAGAGATGATAGCTTGCCCTAATTCAAGATCAACTTGGTTAGTAACTTGGTTAGTAACTTGGTTAGTAAAGTCTATACGAAGTTGATTATCTGCGACAAAAGTTGCATCGTTAACTTTTACGCCAAAAACAGTAATATTATCAACAGAAAATTTAGCCTCTTGATTCCCATTATCTCGTAACTCCTTTTGTACACGAGCAACTCCACGATTATATCTATTAACATACCCTAAAGATTTCATTGCCTCTGCGACAATAGGGTTGCGGTAATCATTTACATTCGGGAAATTCTCCGGTTTGGCATTTCCATATAATCCTCCGGCATTATCGATTTCTATTCTATCGGCATATTGATAAAATTTAATAGGTGTATTCGATTGATAATCTCGATGCATTACGGCATTCATCAACAACTCTCGAATGGCCCATATCGGATAATTGTATATTGTTTTTTCTCTTAATGCAGTAATTGGCTTTGGGCGTTTTTCTACGATTGCCGTTTCAATGAAAGTATCGAGTTTGGGTAACATTTCTATTAAACACCCCGCAAACTTATGTTCATTGACTATATCTGCGGCGTTGTCACCACCGTCGAATCGGACATATTGCACGTATGCTCCCGGAAGATAATATTCCGGATTCTTTCCAAACAAAAGAATTGCGGCATATGTCGGGCAATCCTCTGTAGTGTTGTATAATCGTAATGCACTTAACTGTTGCTTGATATCTCTTTTGTCTCCAACCAAGGCATCTTCGTCCATTATGGACGGGAGATATGTATTTTTAAATAAATCTATTTTTAGATCATCAAGCGATGAGTCGATACAAGGGTATGTTTCGAATGATAGGATGTTAGCCCTGCGCCGTTCCATCAGAGCCCGCTCTTCCATTTCCGATGCTATATCTTTACGTGGTCCGATACGAATCCATGTTCTTCCTTTGTACTTTATGGGCGGATACTTATGGGGAGTAACTTCAACGACTAAAAGGTCTCCAGAATCATAAGAAAATTTCTCAACACTCATAATCGGGAATGGCTGAATATTCCCATCGGAGTGGATGCTGGTAATCGTTTTATATAATTTATCATCGACTTTCAATCCTGAAATAACACCATCATCTGCCGCTCCAATAATAAGATAACCTTTTTTGCCGCTATTGGGCATATCATTAGAGAAAGCACATATTGCCTGACAGAATTTATCCATCTTATCAGTAGATACAGTTCGTTCAATATGGTAATTCTCAATATCATTGAGTAATGTCAGTACTTCGTCTTTTGTAATCATATTCCAGATTCTTTAATTTGGATATAAAGATATGAAAATTTTATTTCCCGCTGAAATACGGATGATTCATCAACTCCATGGCGGTCTGCTCTTCCGTAATCTTGATGTATTTCATGAACTCTTTTTCGGTTTTGTGACCCGTGATTTTCATGATAGCGATGGTCGGGATGCCTGCCAAATACATGTTCGTCGCTCCGCTGCGGCGTGCCGTGTGAGTCTTTACCAAGTCGCATTTATCAACCAGATGCGTCTTCTTTTCCCCGTTCTCGACGTATGATA
The DNA here is from genome assembly GCA_947178455.1 of uncultured Alistipes sp. GTDB lineage: Bacteria > Bacteroidota > Bacteroidia > Bacteroidales > Rikenellaceae > Alistipes. The sequence continues at coordinate 23,073 of CAMWYI010000002.1, forward strand.
CTTCGATTTTCTCCGTGATACCCGCCTCGCGGGCAACCTCCTTAATAAATTTGTTTACTTTCTGTTCGTAGGCCTTCGGCAAACGGTTTTCGTACTTGTCTAATATTGCCTGCAATTCGGGCCGAATGGGGATGACGACATGATTGCCCGTTTTCTGCTGCTTGAGGTCAATGACCCGCTGCCCGCTTTCCAATGTGCGGATATTGCCCTCGTTGATGGTCGAGTAGTCGCTGAACCGCTGTGCCGTATAGCAACCGACCAAAAATACATCGCGAGCAATATCTTTGTGCTTGTTGTTCGACAAATCGAGGTCGGCAATAGCGCGGATTTCCGATTCGGTCAGATAGATATTCTCGACATCGGCAGTCAACACACGGAATTTACGGCTTTCAATCAAGCCGTTGTCGTGCAGTCCCTCTTCGCGCGCTGCCCGCATAATGATTTTCAACTCCTTGACATGGCGGCCGATGGTATTAATCGAATAATCCTTCGCCGTAAACCATGCCACAAAATCGTCGTAGAATTTCAGGTCGATATCGCCGAAATCGAACCGCTTTCGCTTCGCTTTGCAGAACTCGTCGAACTGAATGATAAACCCTTTGTAGTTCTTAATTGTTGATGCTCCGTAACGCAGTTTGTGAATGTTGAGCCTTGTGCCGGCCTCCATTTCGTGTGTATAACGGGCTATGTAGTCGGTCAGCGATTCCCGACTGCGTATGTTGCGGCCGCCGGATGTACTGCGCGGGTGATGGAAGCTGTAAACAATCTTTTCCAGCTTCGTTTTCGTCATCGCATGTTCGGGGTCTTTCGCCATTTCTCCAAGAATGAAACTGCGCAACTCCGACAGGTTCTTCGTCAGTTCGCGCCCCTGCTGCTCGGTGAAATCATCCGTAAAGGCATAGCGGCTTTTAACCGTCTGCTTTTTGTTATCCCAAGCATCCGCCCACACGACATATTGAGATTCGGCATAGAATGAAGTATGCCGGTCGACATTGAAACGAAGATACACTTTCGTCAGCGTGCTTTTCTTCGTCGTGCGAATACGATATGCGAAAGTTGCCATATGCGACAAATTTTATTTCTGCCGCAAAGATAGAAAATTTGTACGGCATTTGTACGGCACCAGCGAAATTTTCTAAAATTTCCAGACCTCGCAATTAATAAGATATTCGCATAATATACTGAAATACAAACTAAATAAGATAAATACAGATTAATATCAATTAATTTTTATGGCGTCCGCTTCAGACCTCACAGAAACAGCGTTACAAAAATCGTAACGCTGTTTTTTCATAATGCGGGCGCGTAGTCACGAACGGTACGATGACCGACACACCTCCCCCGCAAAACACAGTTCAGAACTCCACCCCAATTCGGAAAAATCCCCCGATTTAGGTATTGCTCCATTCCGAAACATCCGCTACTTTTGTACCGCTTGACGAATCGTACCGAACAAAAATAAAGTTCCATGCACACGGTATCTAAATTTTTTACTACCTTTGTGCTTAATTACGGCTGATTTTATGAGAAAATTGCTACTTTTCATCATACCGATCGTCGCGTTTCCGACTGTTGCGCTCGCACAACAATTCTGCAACGTGTCAGGTCGAATCCTTGTCGAGGATTCCGCAATTCCGATCGGTGAAGCAGTGGTCGAAGTACCCCATCACGGGCTGTGGGCCGTCTCGGACAAGGACGGCCATTTCGTCGTTCGCGGCGTTCCGCGCGGAAAAACCGGCTTCGTCATCTCCTGCCTCGGCTATGCGACTACCGAAGTCGAGGTCGATGTCATCGCGGGCATGGACGAGCTGCAGCTTCATCTTCCCGAAGAGAACCTCGCACTGGAAAGCGTGGTCGTGACGGCCCGCGAAGTGCCCGATGCTATGGCCACCTCGCGCACGGTGGGCGAAAAAGCCATCGAACACCTGCAAATGGTCAATGCGTCGGATATTTCGGCACTGCTGCCGGGCGGCAAGACCGTCAATCCCGACCTGACGCAAAACCTTCCGTTCTCGTTGCGCGACGGCGGCTCCCCGCTGCTCGGCAATGCTTCGTTCGGCACGGCGGTCGAAGTCGACGGCGTGCGTCTGTCGACCAACGCGTCGCTGGGCGATATGTCCGGTGCCAGCACCCGCAACATCGCTTCGACCAACATCGAGTCGATCGAAGTCATCACGGGCGTTCCGTCGGCCGAATACGGCGACATCTCGTCGGGTATCGTGAAACTCAAAACCCGCAAGGGCAAAACGCCTTACACCGTGACGCTGGCGACCAATCCGCGCACGAAACAGGCCTCGTTCTCCAAAGGTTTCGATTTGGGCAGCCGCAACGGCGTGCTCAACACCAATGTAGAATATACGCGCGCGACGAAAAACCCCACCTCGCCTTATACCTCGTATTCGCGGGCAGGATTATCGCTCAACTACCACAATACGTTCGCCCGCACGGTGCGGTTCGATTTGGGCCTGACGGGCAACCTCGGCGGCATGAACACCAAAGACGACCCCGACGCCCCGAACGGCGAATGGCAAAAGGTGAAAGACGACGCTATCCGCGCCTACACGACCGTCAACTGGCAGCCCAACCGCAAAGGGCTGACGAGCCTCGATTTCAGCGCGTCGGTCAACTACCGCAACAACCACGACCGGCAGCGGCTGCATCCCATTACAGGTACCGAGACTTCTGCCGTACACGCCATGACGCAAGGCTACTACTTCGCCGATATTCTCCCGTCCGATTATTTCGCCACGAAGAACATCGACTCGCGCGAACTGAACTATGCCGCCGGACTGAAAGCATCGTGGCTCTATTCGTGGGGCGGCGTGCACAGCCACACGAAACTCGGCGTCGACTGGCGGGCCGAAGGCAACGTGGGCAAGGGCGAATACTACGACGACCCCGCAACGGCGTCGAACGGCTACCGTCCGCGTCCCTATACGGACATCCCCTACATGCACAATCTGGCCGGTTATCTCGAAGAGATGCTGACCCTGCCGCTCGGCTCGACCACGCTGCAACTCATGGCCGGTGTGCGTGCCGAAAAGACATTCATCAAAAATTCGGACTACAAGAATACGAGCAATTTCTCGCCCCGTTTCAACCTGAAATACCGCATCGCCGACTGGCTCACCATTCGCGGCGGCTGGGGCATCACCGAGAAACTGCCGTCGTTCGGCATCCTCTATCCCGATCCGAAATACCGCGATTACGAGACATTCAGCTACAAGTACGGCGAGCAAATGGCTTCGGTCTATTACACGCAGCCCTACTCCATACTCTATAATCCCGACCTGCGGTGGCAGCGCAACCGCAATGCCGAAGCGGGCGTCGATTTCCGCGTCGGACGGACGCGGGTTTCGTTGGTCGGCTACTTCAACCGCACGACCCACCCCTATGAGTTGACCGAATCCTACGAGCCGTTCACCTACCGCACGATGCAGTTCCCCACGAGCGGCAACCACAACCTGTCGGCGATGCCGGCCAACCCGATTTTCAAGGTCGACAGCCAGACGGGCGACTTGTTCGTGCGCGACGGCGACGACCCCTCGACCGGCTGGGTACAAATGGAGGAAAAACAGCGCATCACCCAATTCGTGCAGAATACGCAGCAGGGCAACGGTTCGCCCATCGACCGCATGGGATTGGAGTTCGTCGTCGAATTTCCGCACATCCAGCCCCTCCGCACCGACCTGCGGTTGGACGGTGCTTACGGCTACACGCACTACGTCAACCAAGGCGAATGGTGCTACTGGCCCGGATCTTTGACGGAAGACAACGAGTCGAAAGAAAAGAAATTCTACCCCTACGTGGGCATCTATCCCGACACGGGCGGTTCGTCCATCACCTACAACGGCCGTGAGTCGCATCGGTTCGATGCCAACCTGACCGCCACGACGCACATTCCGTCCATTCGGATGATTATCACGCTGCGATTAGAAGCCACGCTGTTGCGCCGTCAACAGAACCTCTCGGAGTGGAACGGCATGCCGTATGCGTTCAACGTCAGTGAAGACAGCAAGACTCCTACAGGCGGCGACATCTACGACGGCAACAGCTACACGGCCATCTGGCCCATCGCCTACATAGACATGGACGGCAACCGTCATCCATTCACTGATGCCGAACGCAACGACCCAGTATTCGACGACTTGAAGCGGCGTTCGGGCAACGCCTACCAGTACCGGCTGTCCGACTACAACCCCTATTTCGCAGCCAATCTGAGCATCACGAAAGAGATTGGCGACCACGTTTCCATCTCGTTCTACGCCAACAACTTCACCAATTCGCGCAAGTACGTCCGGCCCTATGCCGGAGGCACGGGAGCTATCTTTACGCCCGAATTCTACTACGGATTGACGGTTCGCATCAAATTCTGAAACCATGAGACACCTATTTATTAAATATGCGGGAGAGCGGATGACGGTCGCGAAGCACACCGCGCTGACGAAGTTCGGAGCCGTGCTGTTGGCGGCAGTCTTGGCGGTGTCCTGCACCTCGTTCGACGACGCGCATCCCTACGACGGCGACCTCGCGACGCTCGAAATCGCCAGCGTCTACCCTGCCGATTACGCACCGGCCGAAGGAACCGAAATCAAGGCGACGGAAATCACCAACGGCAGCTACTACATCGCCAAAACCGACAATAAGGGTTGCGTGACGTTCCGCATTCCGCGCGGCGCATATCGCATCACCATCGCCGAACAGCGCGAAGGAAACCACCTCAACGGTACGCTCGAAGAGGTGCGGCTCACGAGTGCGGGCACGGAACCCGTAAAACTCGAATTGCCCGTATTCCTGTCGATTTCGGGCAAAATCGTCATCAAGGAGATTTACTGCGGCGGCTGCCCCCAAGCGCCCCACGACGGCAACCTGCAAAACGACCAGTACGTCATTCTGCACAACAACTACAACCAGACGCAATACCTCGACGGATTGTGTTTCGGCACTCTTGCTCCGTATACATCGGCCAGTGACAACAACTGGGTGAAAACAGACAGCAAGGGACAACTCATCTTTCAGGAGTTCGCACCTATCATCGAGTGCGTGTGGCAGTTTCAGGGCAAGGGTACCGATTTCCCGCTCGCTCCGGGCGAAGATGCCGTCATCGCCATTCGCGGTGCGGTCGACTTCACGCAAGACTTTCCGTTATCGGTCAATCTGAACCAAGAAGACTATTTCGCCACGTTTGACCGGTTGAGTTTCTCCAGCAATACCCAGCACCTCACACCGGGCGACAAGATTCGACCTGAACGTATTTTACGAATGCTCAAAAAACTCAACAAGTCAACAACCGCCTACATCATTGCCATCCAATCGCCTGCTATCGTGATTTTCCGACCGAAAGAGGGTTTCGATTTCGCGGCCTACCTCAACGACGACAGCCGTTGCGTCGCGACCGAACCCGGCGGCAATACCAAATGTATCCAAGTGCCTTGGGAGTGGATTCTGGACGGTGTCGAGGTCTTTTACAGCACCAACAACCACAAACGGCTGAAACCCGAAGTCGACGCGGGAGCATTCCCCTTCTCGATTCTGTATCAGGGGCACACCGTCCACCGCAAGCTGGACGAAAAAGCCAGTGCCGCCGCCGGATACGAAATCTATGTCGACACGAACAACTCGTCGGAGGACTTCGAGGAACGTGAAACCCAATCCCTGCACCGATAATCCTATGAAACGATACATTGCCATACTGATCTTCGGAGCCGGTCTGCTGATGTGCGGGACGGCCGCCGCACAGAACAACAGTACGTTGGTGCCGCGCCAAGAGGAACGCGCCATTTGGCAGCGCGCCAACGAGCGCGTCGCCGCCATGAAAGCGGCGCTCAAAGCGGCGAAACAGGCGGCCGCACAAGCCGAACAGGAACGCGTCGCCGCGCTCAAAGCAGCCCAGCAAGCCAAGAAACAAGCTGCCGAAGAGGCCAAACAACAGACCCTGCAAGCCGAACAGGAACACCTTGCAGCGGTGAAAGCGGCCGAACAGCAGCAAAAACAGCAGGCCGAACAGGCGCAGCAACAAGCCCAGCAGGAGGAACAGCAGCGTGTCGCTGCATTGAAAGCCGCCGAGCAGGAAAAACAGCAGGCACTCGAAGCTGCGCGCCGTGAAGCCGAGCAGGCCGAGCGCGAACGGATTGCCGCTATCAAAGCGGCCGAACTACTCGAACGTCAGGCTGCCGAAGAAGCACGCCGCAAGGCCGAACTGGAAGAGCAGCAGCGACTTGCCGAGCTCAAAGCGGCGGAAGAAGCCGCTATCCGCAAGGAGCAGGAGCAGATTGCCGCTATCAAAGCCGAACGCAAAGCAGCGGAGGAAGCTGCCCGCAAGGCCGAGCAGGAACGGGCCGCCCAACTGAAAGCCGCCCAGAAAGCTGCCGACAAGGCGAAACGCGAACGCATCGCCGAAATCAAAGCCGAACGCAAGGCCGAAGAACAGCAGATTCAGGCAGAGAAAGAGCGGACGCTCGCTTCGCTGAAAGCCGCCAAAGAGACAGCCCGACAGGTTCAGAAAGACCGTATCGCCGCCATTCGGTCCCAACAGCAGGCCGACAAGCGGGCATTCCGCCGGTCGGAATTGCAGTACGCCGCTTCGTTGAAAGCGCAACAGCAGGCTGCCGACAGCGTGGAGCAGGAGCGTATCGCCGCCATTACGGCCGAGCGCATCGCCGAGCAACAGCGCATCGCAGCGTTGCGAGAGCCTCAAACAGCCGTCGGTCAAACGGTCGAACTGCCCGAGCCGCAGCAGATTGCCGCTGCCAAAGCCGACCGCAAGGCGTCCGAGCAAGCCGCACGCAAGGCCCAGCAGGAACAGGCCGCCTCGCTGAAAGCGGCCCAACGAGCAGCCCAGCGCACCGAACAGGAGCGCATTGCGGCTGTCAAGACCGAACACAAAGCAGCGGAACAAACGGCACAACAGCCTGTCGAAACGGCCGAAAAACCTGCACGTAAGCAAGAAACGCTCGCAGCACAGCGTCCGGTCAATGAACCCATCGACGACCTGCAAGCCGTGCGGCACAAACGTTTCGACGACGTACAGCGGCACAATGCGTGGAACGACGGTGTGAACGCCGCCGGTATCCGCCAAGACCGCGAAAGCTACTCCTATGCCGAAGTATTCGGACGGAAAGATTGCGGCGGATTCATGGACTACTCCGATTCGAAAGACAGCTGGACGTTCGGCGCACGCACCGAATCCATCCGTCACTTCGACCGGATTTCGTTCGCCGGCCGCTTCGAGTACGACTATTTCGACGGCAAAGCGATGTGCGGGTCGATGTTCATGCAGCCCGGCTACTATCCGGTCGATATTCTCGAATTCACGCCCGGCCGCAAAGTCCGCGAGGACTACGCTTTCACGGGCGCACTTTCGGCCGAGCTCGCCGAGCACTGGACGGGCGGTCTGCGCGCCGACTTCGCAGCGGGCAACTACGCCAAACGCAAAGACTTGCGCCACAAGAACAAACGGCTCGATTTCGAGATCGTGCCGGGTGTTCTCTATCACGATAACAACTGGGCCGTCGGTGCCGCCTACTTGTTCGAGAAGAAGAGCGAGCGCGTCGAAGCCGAAGAAATCGGCATCTCGGCCGAACCCTACGAAGCATTCTTCGACAAAGGTCTGGCCTACGGCACGCTGGAACGTTGGGACGGCAGCGGCATCCACCTCAACGAAACGGGTCTGACGGGCTTCCCTGTCAAGGAGCTAACGCACGGCGTATCCGTGCAAGGTTCGTGGGGTCCCTACTACGCCGATGTCACCTACCGCTACCGCAGCGGCGAAACCGGCGAGAAAGACACGCACATGCACGACTTCACGACGTCGCAGGTCACGGCACACGGCGTCGCCGCATTCCGCACCGCACGCGCCTTGCACACCGCACGGCTGCGGTTCGACTGGATGTCGCAGGAGAACGACGAACACATCCTGCGCCGCGAATCGGTCAACGGCATTTCGACCGTCTTCGACTTGGGTTCGCTGCCTATTTTCGCACGGCGCGGCCTCGATTTGAGCGGTGAGTACCAGTTACAGCAAGGCCGCACCGACCTGCGCGCCGGAGTGGCCTACGAACGGCTGTCCCGCCGGTCGACGCTGCTCTTCCCCTACTTCCGCGAGCAGACCCTGAACGCGGTGACGCTCTTCGCACGGGCCCGCGTATCGTACATGGCGTGGGAGTTCAGCGGCGAAGCCGATTTCCGCAAGGGCAGCTTCTCGGAGCAGGCCCGCGCAGAGGAAACCCTACTCACGCCGAGCGAATACCCCCTGCAACTGACCGATTACTACAACTACACGAACGAGTATCTCACCGCACCGCGCTTGGGCATCGGCGTAGGAGCCCGTTACTACCTCAACGAGTTCTACTTCGACCTCTCGACGCGCTACGAACACGGTTTCGGACTCGATTTCATCCCGCGTGCGCATCGCGTAGGGGTGCAACTCTCCGTAGGATACATTTTCTGACGACGAAAAACAGAGCGACATGAAAAAACTTTTGATATTCGCACTATCGACCGTCCTGCTGGCAGCCGGTTGCGCCAAAGAAAGCCTCGACTCGGCGAACAACGCAATCGTCATCGACCCGACGATCGCCGACCCGGAGCTGTTCCCGAAAACGGCGACCCGTGCGACGGATACCGACTTCGAACACGGCGACCGAATCGGCGTCACCATTCGGGTAGACGGTCAAACGTACCTCAGCAACCGCGAATTTACGTTCGACGGCGCGACGCAATTCTTCACCGCACCGAACGTGCGGTGGTACGACGACGCCAGCCGGACAGCGGAACTTTCGGCCTACTATCCCTATCAACCCGGGGGCGAAGCACCCACCGAGTTCGCCGTGCTGCCCGACCAAAACGGCAACAACTACACCGCATCGGACTTCATCGCCGGTATCAAACAAGGAGTGCGGCCCGACAAGAAAGTCGATTTGGTCTTCAAGCACAAAATGGCGCGCCTGATTGTCAATGTGACGAACGAAACCGACTCCGATATTGCCGAAATTCTGTTCAAGGGAACCGTCGGCACGGGATGCTACGATTGCACGACCTGCGAGCTGTGCGTCAAGGCCGATGCTGCGACCCTCGACATCAAAGCCTGCGAACGTCGGAAAAACGAACTCTACTACGCCCTGCTCATTCCGCAAAACGGCGTGGAAATCACGGCGTCCGTCACTACGGCCGACGGTGAGGAACGCGAAGAAGCGGTCGAAGACCCGAAGACCGGTTCGACTGCGGTCGATTTGGTATCGGGATGCAACCGCGTGTTGGACATGGTCGTTACGCCGGACGGTTTGCGCATCAAGTTGAGCGGCGAAATCCTCCCTTGGGAGGACGGCGAAGACATCGACACCGACAATGGAGATGACGACGAGGAACCCACCACAGGCACGATTTCGTGGGGGGGGGTCGAATACAAGACCGTAACGTTGAAAGACGGACGTACTTGGATGGCCGAGAACCTGCGCTACGTTCCCGCCGGTAAGACGGTATCGAGCGACCCCGCAGACGGCAACGGCATCTGGCACTCCGCAGCCAACGCCTCGAAAACGGCCGACCCTGCTTTGGACGAAAAAGTCGGTCTGCTTTACGACGCTGCCACCGCATTCGGCACAGCCGAAATCACGGCCGAAAACGCAGCTTCGTTCGAGGGTTGTCAAGGCATCTGCCCCAATGGCTGGCACATCCCGACCAATGCCGAATTGACCGGTTTGGTAGGTTACAACGCCAATAGCTCCTTAAAAGACGAAAATGCTCCTTATTACGACAATGGAGGAAACAAAAACCTCCCACTACTCAACGAAGCCGGTTTCAACTGGTGTTTCGCTGGAGCACGAAACCAAACCAATGTAACGGGGGCGGGGTCTTATTTGGTGAACAACTACGGTAATGTTTACGGCGCAATGACCTACGTTTGGGGTTCGACGCTTCATACAATACAGACCGATAATACGAGCGGAGCGTTGAAGAACATCCAGTTCTATTCGTTCATGTCGACCCTCAACGACTCGAATAACAAAGTATCGGTCGCTTACGGCAACTTCAAGTCCGGTTACTCCGTGCGTTGTATCCAAAACGCGGACGGTCAATAACCTATTCCGCCTATAACCACGACGAGGGAAGCCTGCTACGAGACGAACGGAATGCGGCTTCCCTCGTGCGGTTTTTGAAAGACGGAGCCCGCGACCGGCCGCTGAACAACCGTCACACAAAAGAAAAACACAAACAAAACAAACCCATACCATGAAAAAATCCCCCAACTATGCCAAACACATCCTCCAATGGGGTGTGCTGGCCGCAATCGCAGGCACGATAGCGTGGGCCAAAATCGCCGAAACGCCCGTCGATGTCGAGAAATTCTGCCCGTTCGGCGGCTTGCAGTCGCTCGGCAGCTACTGGGTCAACCACTCGCTGGCCTGCTCGATGTCGATGCTCCAAATCATGATGGGCATCGTGCTCGTCGCCGGTGTCGTCCTCTTCGCCAAACTTTTCTGCGGATACCTTTGCCCGCTGGGAACCCTCGACGAAGCAATGGGACGTCTCGGACGCAAACTGCATCTGCAATTCGACATCCGACAAGGAAGCGTGGCCGACAAAGTGCTGCGCGCGGCGAAATACGTGCTGTTGTTCGTCATCCTCTACAACACGCTCGCGACGAGCGAATTGTTCTGCAAGAAACTCGACCCCTACTATGCCATGGCGACGGGCTTCAAAGGCGAAATCGTGCTGTGGATGTCGCTGACCGCTATCGGGTTGCTGTTCTTGGGCGGCATCATCGTGCGGATGTTCTGGTGCCGTTACATCTGTCCGCTCGGCGCATTGAGCAACGCATTCAAATCGACCGCCTCCATTCCCTACGTGCTGGGCATCGTCGTCATTCTCGTGCTGCTCGGCACGCGCACGGCCGACGGGTGGACGTGGATGCTCGCCCTGCTTTGCGCGGTCGCTTACCTCGCCGAAATCGGCTTGGTGCGCGGCTGGTCCAAAGGCGAACCCAAAAAGTACACGCTGATGCACATCACGCGCGATGCAGCAAAGTGCAACGGCTGCAAACTGTGCGAAAAGAAGTGCCCCTACAACATTCCCATTCACGAATCCGCGAAAGTGACGCACATCGACTGCACGCTGTGCGGCCAGTGCATCGCGTCGTGCTCGACGCAGGCCTTGCAGGTCAACGGCCGCCGTTCGCTGCGCTGGGTGCCGGCCCTGCTGACCGTCGTGCTGTTCGGCATCGCGCTGTGGCTCGGCAACACGCTCGAACTGCCCACCATCGACGAAAAATGGGGCGACTACGAACAAGTCGAGAAGATGCAGACCTACGAAATGGAGGGGCTGCAATCGGTAAAATGTTTCGGTTCGTCGAAAGCCTTTTCGGCCAAGATGCAGACCGTGCCGGGCGTTTACGGCGTCAAAACATTCGTGAAACGCCACGCCGTCGTGATTTCGTACAATCCGGCGCAGACCGACACGCTCAAAATCCAAGAGGCTATCTTCACGCCGACCTACCGCAAATACAAGACCCCCGATGAGACGATGCCCATGCTCGACGTCGTGCGTTTGGGCGTCGAGGGGCTGCACGACCGCATGGATATGGTCTATTTCGGCATGGCCCTGCAACAAATCGAAGGCATCTGCGGCTTCACCGCCGAGTTCGATTGTCCGGTGAAAGTCACGGTCTACACCGACCCCGCCGCAGGCATCACCCGAGAGCAGCTGACCGAAGCAATCGAAGCCGAAGAGCTGGTTATCCAAACCAAGAACGGCGAACGCAGCTATCCGATGCACTACGAAGTGCGCAGCTATGCACAGGACGGGCAGGCAACCCGTGCACAATTCATCGAAACGATGTTCGTCGACATCCAGAAACTCAACGGCCGGTTTGTGGCCAACATCGAAAAGTGGGGCGACGACGCGAAATACCCGAAAGCCGTTTACGAAATGCCGATGGCCAGCATCGAGAAGATACCGGTACGGCAGTCGTTCCCCTATTTCAAGAGCTACTTGTCGTGCACGGAGGGCATCATCTCGGTCGATTTCGTGTTGCGCGACCTGTCGCCCGTCATGCGGGTGCACTACGTGAAGTCGATGTGGACGGACGAACGGCTGTGGAAAGAGGTGTTCCAAGCCGAAAAATGGACGCTCCGCATGGCCGACGGCACGTTCAAAGAGTCGGAACCCCGTCTGAAATTCTTGGTCGAAGGCCGCACCGCCCGTTAAGAACGGGCGTTTAGGTGCGTCCGCCGGCCACCCTGCTTCGGATGCTTTTGCTCGCCCTGACCCGAAACAGGCACGTCCAAAAAGTTCGCCGATAATTGTGAATTTTGAATTATGAATCGTTTATGAAACGTTCGCTCATTTTCGTTCTTCTGCTCATCTTCACCGCTCCGTTCGCCATGGCGGACGAGGGCATGTGGATGATTCAGCAGCTCCCCAGCCGGCAGATGAAAGCCTGCGGTGTGAAAATTCCGGCCGAAGCCATTTTCCGCGACGGCGCACCCGTGCTGGCCGGTGCAGTGGTCGCTATCGACGGCGGCGTCGGCACGGGCAGCATGATTTCGCACGAGGGACTGCTGATTACCAATCACCACGTCGCATACAGCGACATCTGCGACCTTTCGACGGCCGAACACAACTACCTCGAAACCGGATTCTGGGCCCGCACCCACGCCGACGAACTGCCCGTGAAAGGCAAAACCGTGTCGTTCTTGCGGCGCGTGGAAGACGTCACGGCCGAAGCGACGGAACTGCGCGCGCAAATGGAGGCCGCCGGTCGCTGGGGCTCGATGGGCATGCGGCGGCTCTATGCCGACCTCGAAAAACGCCATGCCGCCGACACGCCCTACGAGGTGTCGTGCGCCGCGATGTGGGGCGGCCGCAAGTTCTACCTATACTACTACGAAGTCTATCGCGACGTCCGGCTGGTCGGGGCTCCTCCCGCGAGCATCGGGGCATTCGGCGGCGACATCGACAACTGGGGCTGGCCCCAGCACAAGGGCGATTTCGCGCTTTACCGCGTCTATGCCGACCGCGACGGACATCCGGCCGACTACTCGCCCGACAACCTGCCGCTCGACCCCGCACAGGTGCTGACCGTCGCGACCGGCGGCGTGCACGACGGCGACTGCACGATGGTCATCGGATTTCCGGGCCGCACGAGCCGCTATACGTCGTCTTACGGCATCGCCGAACGGCAGGAGGTCAAAAATCCGATTGTCGTGGCCGACCGCCACGTCCGCATGGAGGTCATCAAACGCCACATGGAGCAGCGTCCCGATGTACGGATGAAGTACTCCGACGCCTATTTTTCGTTGAGCAACTTCGCCGACCTCGCCAAATGGGAGAACACCTGCCTGCGGCGGTTCGACGTGGCCGAGAAACGCCGCGCCGAAGAACGCGAACTGGCCGCATGGATTGCCGCCGACCCCGAATGCACGGCCGCTTACGGCGACCTGCTTCCCTCGCTCCGCGAAGGCTATGCGGCCCGCCGCGAAGCCGTACGCCACTTGAACCACTTTCGCGAATCGTGGCTCGGCCCCAGCGAGGCCCTGCTCGTCGGCAACCGCATTTCGTCCTACTTGGCGCGGCTCGACCGGCTCAAACTCGACACGTTGGACATCAACAGCAAAGATGCGTCGGGCGTGCGCAGCAACAGCGGCCGCCTGCGCCGCAACTACGACGCCGCCACCGACCGCGAACTGCTGGCCCGCATGCTGGTATGCTTCACCGACAGCGTGCCGCGCAACCTGTGGGGCGACGGCCTGCGCGAAATGTACGATGCGGCCGGAGGCGATGCCGCACGTTTGGCTTACGATGCGTTCGACCGGTCGATTTGCAGCGACGCCGAGCGGTTCGACGCCTACTTCGCGCAGAATCGCGCCGTCGCCGAAATCCGCCGCGACCCGCTGGTGCGGCTCACCGAATCGGTGCCCATTCATCGGTTCGTCGGAGCGGTCGACCGCGCGGAGAAAAAGTCGGGACACCCTATCGGCCGACTGGAATCGCGCTACCAACAGGCGCTGTACGATTTCCGCGAAGCGCAAGGACGGCCGCAATATCCCAACGCCAACTCGACGATGCGCCTCACCTACGGACGGGTGCGCCCCGTGCATCCGTCGGACGGCATCCACTGCGACGCCCGCTCGACGATTGTCGGCTACACCGAAAAATACGACCCGACCCGTTACGAATTTCGGGTCGACGACCGCATGCGCAATCTGATTGCCGCCGGAGCGTGGGGCCGCTGGGGCGAAAAAGGCACCCTGCCCGTGAACTTCCTGACGGACAACGACATCACGGGCGGCAATTCGGGCAGTCCGGTGCTGGACAAACGCGGACGGCTGATCGGATTGGCCTTCGACGGCAACCGCGAGTCGATGGCCTGCGACCTCTACTTCCACCCCGAACATGCCCGCACGGTCTGCGTCGACATTCGGTTCGTGCTGTGGGTCATCGAGCAATACGCCGAAGCGAACTACCTGCTGGATGAAATCGCATTCGCGAAATAACCATACCTCATAAATGCGACAGACCGCCCCGAAACAGGGCGGTCTGTCGCATTTTCGGCTCGGCACCGCGCGTCAGCGAAGCAACTTGCGCGGCTGCACCATATTCTCGGGTTGGAGCACTTTGTGCAGCTCCTCCTCGCTCATCAGTTGGTGTTCCAACACCAAATCGTAGATGCCTTTGCCCGTCTGCAACGCCTCTTTCGCCAGCATCGTCGAGGTCTCGTAACCCAAATACGGGTTCAGCGCCGTGACCAGCCCGATGCTGTTGTAGACCATGCGGCGGCACACCTCCTCGTTGGCCGTGATGCCGACGATGCACTTCTCGCGCAAGGTATTCATCGCGTTGATGAGCATCTCGATACTCTCGAACAGGCTGTGGATGATAATCGGTTCCATGACATTCAGTTCGAGCTGTCCGGCTTCCGCAGCCATCGTCACCGTCAGGTCGTTGCCCGCCACGCGGAACGCCACCTGATTGACCACTTCGGGAATCACGGGGTTCACCTTACCGGGCATGATGGACGACCCCGGCTGACGCGGCGGCAGGTTGATTTCGTTCAGACCGCAGCGCGGGCCCGACGACAACAAACGCAAGTCGTTGCATATTTTTGACAGCTTCATGGCCAGCCGTTTTTGGGCCGACGAGTTCATGATGTAGGCGCCCGTATCGCTCGTGGCCTCGATCATGTTCGTGGCCTCAACCAGCGGCAGCCCCGTCACCTCGCGCAGGTGCTTCGTGCACAGCGCCGCGTAATCGGGGTCGGCATTGATGCCCGTGCCGATAGCCGTCGCACCCATGTTGATTTCATAGAAAAGCGTCATGTTGCTCTCCAAACGGGCGATTTCCTCCGTCAGCGTGGCGGCATAGGCCTCGAACTCCTGACCGAGCGTCATCGGCACGGCATCCTGCAACTGCGTGCGGCCCATTTTGATGACATGGGCGAACTCGCTCCCTTTCGCATGGAACGCCTCAATCAGTTCGCGCAGTGCGGCGACCAGTTTTTCGATGCTGCGCACCAACGCGATGCGGGTAGCCGTCGGATAGGCGTCGTTGGTCGACTGCGACAGATTGACGTGGTTGTTCGGGTGGCAGTACTCGTACTGGCCTTTCTCGTGGCCCAAAATTTCCAACGCACGGTTGGCGATGACCTCGTTGGCGTTCATGTTGGTCGACGTTCCGGCACCGCCCTGCACCATGTCGACCACGAAATGTTCGTGCAATTTCCCCTCGCGCAACTCACCGCACGCGGCGATAATAGCTTCGGCGATCTTCGGGTCGAGCAGCCCCAACTCGCGATTGGCCATTGCCGCGCCCTGCTTCACGTCGGCCAAAGCGCGGATAAATTCGGGGAAGAAGTTGAGCCGCACGCGGCTGATGTGGAAATTTTCGATGGCCCGCATGGTCTGCACGCCGAAATAGAACTCGGAGGGGATTTCCAATTCCCCCAACAAATCGTGCTCGCGGCGGGTTTTGCCCGACAACGGAGCGGTCAAAATGTTATTCATAGCTATGGATTTGTTATTTTGCTGTTCGGTTATACAAAGATAACGTTTTCCCGCCGAATTGTCCACAGGTCGACAAAATTTTCGGCGTTAAAAACGCCGTTTTAAGCGCGAAGGACGGTCGGCGAGCATCGGACGGTTTCTGCGCCGTGACCGTTTTATAACAGCGGCTCTATGAGCCGCGCGGGCCGAAGCCTCCGCCAGCGGAGGCCCGCCACATGCGTGTCGTGCTCCGCAGTCTTCGACCCGCATTTTTGTAATCTCCCCAAAAAAGGTTATTTTTGCACCGATACATATTGTTATACACGGAAAGTGTAAGTTTATTTTCTATTCGCGAACGTAGGAAATTCGTCACCAACGAAAATAGGCTAACATCTTCCCGCGTCGTACCTCGAATGAGGTATAGACGTGGGGTTGTTACTTATTTAAGTTGGTGAGGCATCCTACGACCTGCGTTTATTAGATAAGTTTCGGCCCCACACTTTTCTATTTTTAGGGTCAGACAATTCCTAACCTCTTTAATAAAAACATTCGCAGGAGCCGAGAATGATAAAAACGGCTCGTCTTGCGATGAAAAAACGGTTTTATGCGCTCTTGTGCCGGTTCGCCCGCCGGTACGTCTATCCCACCCGGTCGCTTTTCGGAACGTGGGGGCTTTATTGCGAATACGGTGTCCATGCGGGCAAACCTTTCCGCGAGGATTGTACGCTGCGCGACTGGTGGATAATTATCGAACCCGGTCATCGCGGCTATTGGGACGAACACGGCGAAACCGAACCGCTCTACTGGCACCGAATCGGATGTCGGCGAATCGTGCTGGATCATCCTGATTTGTGCTTTTTTCGCAAAATCGTGCGGCTGACCCGCAATGAACTATGGCTGAAAACCGAGTTGGGATATAAGCGCGAACACTGGTACATCGAATGCTACCGGCGCGGAACTCCGCCGCCCGACCCCGATTTATTTTATGAATCGTATTGCGCGAGCCTCGATAAAGCCACCGAAAACGACCGATGAAAGAAGCAAATGCTTTGCAGGACGCATAATTTTAATCGGTGATAGCGACCTCCACCAGCGGAAAGACAGAAACAAGCGGTCGCGCCTAAAACCCGCTTCTTAAGCGGGCGCCTAAATCCAGTTTCTTAAACGGGAAAATAAGTATAAATACGTATCCGAACAGAACAAAAAACGGCTAATTTTGAACGTTCCGAATAGTGCCCGTGCCGTTCCATGACGACCGTCGGCTTGGAATAGAGTAATTTAATAAAAATTAAATAATTATGGTTGATATTTTTGCCCGCCTCGAAAAAAATGCGGGCGGCCCGATCGGCCAGTACATGGCCTACGCGCACGGTTATTACGCATTCCCGAAACTGGAAGGCGAAATCGGCCCCCACATGCGTTTCCGGGGCAAGGAGATGCTCAACTGGAGCCTGAACAACTATTTGGGACTGGCCAATCATCCCGAAGTCCGCAAGGCCGACGCCGAGGGCGCCGCACAATTCGGCATGGCCGCCCCGATGGGTGCCCGCATGATGAGCGGTCAGACGGTCTATCACGAACAGCTCGAACGCGAACTGGCCGCATTCGTCGGCAAGGAGGATGCGTTCCTGCTCAACTTCGGGTATCAGGGCATGCTGTCGATTATCGACTGCCTGCTGACGCCGCGCGACGTGGTGGTCTACGATGCCGAAGCGCACGCCTGCATCATCGACGGTCTGCGTCTGCACAAGGGCAAACGTTTCGTGTTCGGCCACAACGACATGGAGTCGCTGCGCCTGCAACTGAAACATGCGACCGAACTGGCCGACGAACAGAACGGCGGTGTGCTGGTCATCACCGAAGGCGTATTCGGCATGAAAGGCGACTTGGGTAAACTGGACGAAATCGTCGCCCTGAAAAAGGAGTTCTCGTTCCGCTTGCTGGTCGACGATGCACACGGCTTCGGCACGATGGGCGAAGGCGGTCGCGGTACGGCCTCGCACTTCGGCGTGGTCGACGGTGTGGACGTGCTGTTCAACACGTTCGCCAAGTCGATGGCCGGTATCGGTGCTTTCGTGAGCGGCCCGCGCTGGCTCGTCAACCTGCTGCGCTACAACATGCGTTCGCAGCTCTACGCCAAATCGCTGCCGATGCCGATGGTCATCGGTGCACTGAAACGTCTCGACCTCATCCGCAACCACCCCGAATTCCAGCAGAAACTGTGGGAAATCGTCCGTGCGCTGCAAGGCGGATTCAAAGAAAACGGCTTCGACATCGGTGTAACGAACTCGCCCGTGACGCCCGTGTTCATGAAGGGCGGCGTGACGGAAGCGACGAATCTCGTCGTCGACCTGCGCGAGAATCACGGAATTTTCTGCTCGATTGTGATTTACCCCGTCATTCCGAAGGGCGAAATCATCCTGCGCGTCATCCCGACGGCCGCCCATACGCTGGAAGATGTCGCCGTGACCATCGAAGCATTCAAATCGGTGCGCGACAAACTCGAAAGCGGCTATTACGCTTCGATGCCCATTCCGGCCCGTGCCGACGAAGGATTCAAGGTGCGATAACCCCTGCGGCTTTAAGAAAGCCGTTTTAAGCGCGACAGACCGCTATGTTGTTTCCGACGGTAAGTTGCGCTATCACCCAATTAATAAAACCGGCCTGCTTTTCAGCAGGCCGGTTTTATTAATTCCGACAATACCGCCGCCAACCTGAAAGCGCAGACACTTTCCGATACCGGACAACGGTACAATCGTCGTTTCTAACGCAGAATGTCCAGTTTATAGGGGCAGTACATGCGGAGGCCCTCCTGCGAGAGCACTTCGCGGATACGTTCGTAATCGCTGGCGGCAATGCCCAACTGCGTGCGCTTAATGGCCGACCGCACCTGCGCATTGAGCGAGGCAAGAATCGCTGCCCAGCCTTCGGGTTCGTCGAGCACTTCGGTTACCCGATAATCGTCGCCCAACTCGGCTTTGTCGACCGCCGCTGCAATGGCCGTTTTCAGACCGCCATAGGTGTCGATAAGCCCGATGCCTTTGGCATCCTCGCCCGACCACACGCGACCGCCCGCGATGTCCAGCGCATGCGCGATAGTCAGATTGCGTCCGTTCGCGACGTTGGTCGTGAACGTTTCGTAGACCTTGTCCACGCCGCGCATCATCGCAGCACGCTGAATCGGCGTCAGCGGCGTAACCATCGTCATGCTCGCCGAAGCGTTGCTCTTCACTCCGTCTATCGTGATGCCCAGTTTGTCGACCAACGCGTCGTGGGCGTTGAACATCAGGCCGAAAACACCAATCGAACCGGTTAGGGTCATTTTGTCAGCGACAATGACGTCGGCCGGACACGAAATATAGTAACCGCCGCTCGCAGCATAACCGCCCATCGACACGATTACCGGTTTTTCGGCTTTCAGCAGCTCCATTTCGCGCCAAACGATGTCCGAAGCCAGCGCGCTGCCGCCCGGCGAATTGACCCGCAACACGACCGCCGCAATATCCTCATCTTCACGGACATCGGCCAGCGTGCGGGCCAGCGAATTGCCGAAGATTTTGTCGCCCGAGCCCTCGCCGTCGACGATTTCACCGTCGGCATAGACAATCGCCACCTGCGGAGCCGACAATTTCTTCAAGTCGGCCGGCACCTGCGAAGCGTACTGCGCCAAGGTGACGAAACGGTACTCATCGTTTTTGTCGGTCTCGACGCCCAATTCGGCGAATACGTCGTCCATCTGGTCTTCGTAGAGCAGTCCGTCGACGAACTTCTTTGCGAGCGCATCCTCCGGCAGGACGACCTCCAAATTATCCGTCATTTTCTGCAACGTCGCGTAGTCGATGCCGCGCGCTTCGGCCACCGTGCCGGAAAACGTTTTCCACATCGAATTAATCAGCTGCTGCATCTGCTCGCGGTTGGCAGGCGACATTTTGTCGAGGATATAAGGTTCGACAGCGCTTTTGTATTTGCAGACCGTCGGCCGGAAGACTTCGGCCTTGACGCCCAGCTTGTCCAAGAAACCCTTGTAGAACATCAGGTTGCTGGCCAAACCGACCCAATCCATGCCACCCTGCGGTTGGAGATAGATTTTGTCGGCGACCGTCGCGAGGTAATACCCGCCCTGCCCGTAGGTTTCGTTGTAGGCGACGATGAATTTGCCGCTCTCCTTGAACTCGGCGAGCGCATCGCGCAGCTCTTCGAGCACGGCAAGGCTCTCGATGCCGCCCCCGCCGTTCATACGCAGGTAGATGCCTTTGATGCGGTCATCCGACGCAGCCGCGTCGATAGCCCGCAACGCCTTGAAAAGCGGCAGTTGCTTTTGCACGTTCATCGACAGGAAATCCAAGCCGGCCATCGGGTCGGTTGCCGGTGCATCGGTCAAGGTTTCGGCGAGGTCGATTTTCAAAATGGATTCGGATGAAACGACTACCGGTTCGCTGCCGCCCATAGCGGCCGCAATGCCGATCAGAATGATGAACCACAAGAAAAACGAGAGCACGGAACCCACGACGA
>CAMWYI010000003.1 GCA_947178455.1 uncultured Alistipes sp.
GCTCTAACCAGCTGAGCTATCCCGCCATCGCTCGAAAGCGAGGGCAAAGGTAATCGTTTTTTTCAATCGAACAAAATCTTTTTCCGAAAAAACCGATTTTTTCGGCATCCCCCGATTGCGGCCTGCCGGTCGCACGATAACGGTTTTGTGAAATAAATGATTTTCGATGCGGTGAAATCGAATTTGTTTCGTATTTTTGCGCCGAAAAGCGAAAAACAAGAAACAAAATTCGACAAAATGAATAAAAAACTGAAAATCAGAGACCTTACGTTGCGCGACGGCCAGCAGTCGTCGTTCGCGACCCGTATGAGCCAAGCGCAAATCGACCGCTGCCTGCCTTATTATAAGGATGCGAAGTTCTATGCCATGGAAGTTTGGGGCGGTGCCGTGCCCGATTCGGTGATGCGCTATCTGAACGAAAATCCGTGGACGCGTCTCGAAACCATCCACAAGGCGGTAGGCGACGTCTCGAAACTGACGGCCCTTTCGCGCGGCCGCAACCTTTTCGGCTACGCGCCCTATACGGACGAAATCATCGACGGATTCTGCCGCAACGCAATCGAAAGCGGGTTGGGCATCATGCGTATTTTCGACGCGCTGAACGACGTCGACAACGTGAAGTCGACGATTAAATACGTGAAGCAGTACGGCGGCATCGCCGATTGCGCCGTATGCTACACGGTCGACCCCAAATATCCCGAACCGGGGTTCTTCGCCAAACTGCTGGGCAAGAAGAAGCCGCAACCGGTCTTCACGGACGCTTATTTCGTCGACAAGGCCAAGCAAATGGCCGCGCTCGGCGCCGATATGATTACGATTAAGGACATGTCGGGTCTGATTCCGCCGCGCCGCGTCGCTACGCTCGTCAAGCTGCTGAAGCAGAACATCTCGATTCCGGTCGATTTCCATACCCACTGCACGCCGGGCTACGGTTTGGCGTCGGTGCTGTCGGCTATCATGGCCGGTGCCGACATCGTGGACACTAACTGCTGGTACTTCGCCGAAGGTACGGGTGCACCGGCATTGGAGCTCATCTACGTCTTCTGCAAGAAGTTGGGCATCGACTTGGGCGTGAACATGGAGGCCGTAGCGAAAATCAACGTCGAGCTGCGTGAAATCCGCAAGGAGCTGAACAAATCGGTCTTCAACACGGAGAAACCCGAACCCAAACCGTTCAACCCGCTGACGGACAAACTGCCCGCCGACATCGACGCGCTGTTCGATGCCGCAATCGAAGCAGTGAAGAAAGACGACGAAGAGGGCGTTATCGCTGCCTGCCGCAAAATCGAAGCGCACTTCGGGTTCCCCGCACCGAACGAACTGGTGCAAAAAGCCGAAATCCCGGGCGGCATGTACTCGAACATGGTGGCCCAGCTGCAACAGCTGAAATCCGAAGAGATTTTGCCGCGCGCTATGGAGTTGATTCCGACGGTGCGTTTAGCTGCCGGTCTGCCGCCGTTGGTGACTCCGACGTCGCAAATCGTCGGTGCGCAGGCCGTCAACTGCGCGCTCGACGAGAAAGCGGGCCGCGCGATGTACACCAACAAGAGTGCCCAGTTCGTCGGACTGGTCAAAGGCGAGTACGGCAAGACGCCGGTGCAAATCGACCCCGAATTCCGGTTCAAGATTTGCGGTGTGCGTGACGAACAGCCCTACGACACCTCGAAGTACCAAATGCAGCCCAACCCCGAACTGCCCGAAGCAGGCGGCATGAAGTTAGCCGAGACGGAGAAAGAGGTGCTGCTGCTGGAACTCTTCCCGATGGTGGCCAAGAAGTTCCTGACCGACGCGAAAGTCAAGGCTTACGAAGCGAAGAAAGCGGCCGAAAAACCGAAAGAAGTCGAGAAACCGCAGCAGGCCGAAGCGAAGCCGCAGCCGGCCGTCACGGGCAATCCCGTCACCGCGCCGCTGCCGGGCCGTATCTTGGAGGTGCTGGTCAAGGAGGGCGACACGGTGGTCGAGGGACAGGACATCGTAGTGCTGGAAGCCATGAAAATGGAAAATTCCATCACGACGGACTATGCCGGTGTGGTAAAAGCGGTCTGCGTACAGCCGGGCGACACGGTGCCGACCGATGCCGTGCTGGCCGACATCGCATAGGCTGAATAGAATTACAACAAATTAATAAGTATGGCTTTTCTTAAAGAGTTCAAGGAGTTCGCCATCAAAGGCAACGTGATGGACATGGCCGTCGGTGTCATCATCGGCGGGGCGTTCGGCAAAATCGTTTCGTCGATGGTCAACGACATTCTGATGCCGCCCATCGGGGCATTGATCGGCAACACCGATTTCACGCAGTTGAAAATCGTCTTGAAAAAGGCGGTCGAGGGCGGCGAGCCCCTCACGTGGAATTACGGCAACTTCATCCAGCAGTGCGTCGATTTCACGATTTTGGCTTTCTGCATCTTCATGATGGTCAAGATGATGAACAAGCTCATCAAGAAAAAGGAGGCCGCTCCTGCGCCCGCTCCGGCTCCCTCGAAAGAGGAGCAGTTGCTCGCCGAAATCCGCGACCTGCTGAAAGAGAAAAAGTAAGAGGCAGCGGCTGACGGAGTTTTTCAGACGCTCTCCCAAAGCCTGCCGCGTCAACGCTGTTATACAAAAACGACCCTGTTGCATTTGTGCAACAGGGTCGTTTTTGTCGGTAGACGCATAAAAATTTGGCAGTATTTGAAAATGTCGCTATCTTTGCCACGCATTGCCGAATAGGCAATGTTCGGATGGCATTTAGGCTATTGCAGAACTGAAAAACGACCAATTCTTCAAGTACACACGCAATAGGCACGATGAATGCCCCGCTGTATGGCGTGGGTTGTGCTTATGTGTACAGGTGCTTGGTCGTACCTTCAGTTTGAAGCATCAACCCACGTTTCGATTTAGTTGAACGGTTGTCATTCGATGACGACAATGGCATTGCGCAATGCACAAATAAACGTTTAACTAAAATCTAAAAAACACCATGAAAAATTTATTTTTGGCGTTGGCGGCAGTAGCTGCAATCGCTTTCGTCGGCTGTTCGAAAGACGACGACAACAACAAATCCACCGGTTTGGTCGGTACATCTTGGACTTATTCCGAATCGTATCCTTCGTCATCGTTGACCGAAACTTTACAGTTTCAGAGCGGCGGCGTAGTGATTTGGTCGGGACAGTATACGGAATCCGGATACGGAACGGAAAAATACTCCAATGTCGGTTCCTATACTTATGAAGCATCTGAGGTTACGATTCGCATCGTCCAAGACGATGAGTACGGAGCAGATGTATATACCGGCAAGGTGGAAGGAAAGAATCTGGTCCTGTACAATACGTATGGAAGCGTTTACGGAACTTTTCGGAAGAACTGAATCGCTGGTTGAATAGGGGAACGGACACCGGATATTCCGGTGTCCGTTCTTTGTATTAAAATTAGGTACTGATTACGCCTGCTCTTTCTTGCCCGTATAGCGGTCAAGGATGTAGGTGGTGAAAATCGGGAAGAACATCATGCCCAACGACGGCAGGAGAATCGTAACGATTTTACCGATAGCGGTCACAGCGAAAATCTCGGCGCCGACCGTCGTGACGTTCATCCACGCCCACCAAAGCGCATTGCCGAAGCCGACCAATTTGGTGTTGACCCCTGCTTCATAATCATAGAACACGAGCGCCGAAAGGTAGGTGAAGACCACGACCGTGAAGATGTAGGCCCAGAAAACCCGACCCATGCGGTTGCGTTTGCTGACCAGCCATTGCACGACGATGACCATCGCCAAGAACGCCCGCAGCATCGGAATCAACCCCACCAGCAGCGCCCAGTCGCGGGTCAGCACGACGCCGCTCCAATCGAGGATGTTGAGGTACGGAATCGAAATCAACAGGTAGGGCAAATGCACCCAAAAGAAGCGGCTGCGGCGCGGGGCGACGCCCCACCGCACGAAAAAATCGCACAGAAAAACGAGGCAGACCAAGAACTGCGTGACCATATAGGCCTGCGAGAAATGGACATGGTCGCCCGCGATAATTTCCCACGAGATAGCGAACAGCAGGACGATACCGGCAATCACTTTCAGGATTTCCAACGTTTTCGTCAGCCCGCTGCGCATCGGTTCGGAAGAGGTATTTTTCGACATGATTCGGAATGTTTTACGGCGGTGCTCCTGCAAATGCGATGCCAGCTCGCCCGCCCTACGAATCGGAAGAATCGAGGCGCGACGGAATCGTCATGCTTTGTGGGTCGAGGTAGGTGCGTTTGAACATATCGACGCAGAAAATGAACAGCGCGACCAGCAACGGCCCGAAGACCACGCCCATGAACCCGAACAACGGAATCCCGACGATGACGCCGAACACAGTAACGAGCGGATGTGCATCGGCCATGCGTTTTTGGAGCAGCAGCCGCATCACGTTGTCGACATGCGTCACAATCAATATGCCGTAAAGCGCCAGTCCGAGCCCCAGCCCCCAATGGCCGTCCAGCATCAGATAACCGGCCAGCGGAAGCCACACGAGGGCGGTTCCGAGCACCGGAATGACCGTTGCGAAACAGGTCACCAACCCCCAAAACCACGCCAGCGGCACCCGAAAAACGAGGTACCCGACATAGGCCAACGCCCCCTGCGCCAAAGCCAGCAGCGGAATGACGATGGCGTTCGACCGCACGATGACGTGGATTTCGCGCAGCACATCGCGCGATACGGCTCGGTTGAAAGGCAGGATTTCGCGGCAATACTCCTCCATGCGGCGACCTCCTATCAGCATGAAATAGAGCACGAAAAGCAGTGCGACGACATTGAGCGACAACCCGACCAGACTGCGCACCACCCACTGCCCCAGCCGCGAAAGCCAAGCAACGAGCGACGTCGCAATCGCCTCCTGCTCCATCTCGATGCCGATATGGTGATGCACGACGGTGTTCAAATGTTGCAGCCGCAGGAGCAGCGTCTGCGGGTTGAGCGTCAAATCCTGAATCCGCGCGACCAGCATCCAAATAATCAACGACATCGGAATCAGGAAGCAGAAAATCGTCTCGACCACCAGCAGCGTCGCCGCCGCACTGCGCCGCCATTGGCAGCGGTCGGTGAGGTGGGTCATCTGCTTGCGCAGCAGGATGTAGATGGTCATGGCTCCGAGCAGTCCGCCGAGCAACGGAATCAGTTTGCAGAAAATCGTGACGCCCATCGCCAAAATCAGCACGAAAAGCGAGTACCGCCAGTATTTTTCACGCACCGAAAACATAGCATCCCACCGAAAGCAAGGAACATGCCGCACTGCTTTCGTGCAGTTGTTGAAAAGTTGTCGAAAACTTCATCCGAAAATAAATCGAAATGTGTTGCGCCGGCGGATTGTTTGAACTATCTTTGCGACGTGAAACGACAGATGCGACATACGACCCTGCACCAGACTTTCGGTAAGCGCCGACGGGGGGGGGTAGCGCAGCCGTATAACGCAATGTCGTATTGCGCACGAAGTTCGGCAGAATAACGCGAGGGATGATTCACACCTGAATTGTCCCTCGCGCATTTTTATTAAAGCGTCCTCGCAAGACCGACGCGCCGCACATTCGGCCACCGAGACAATAGCAATACACGCAAGACACATAAATTCCGTAATACTTTAACTTAATAAAAAACCAAATCAAAAATGCGTATGAAGAAATTATTGCTTCTCGTGTTCTCGACAGTTGCCTTTTGCGTCGCACAGGCGCAGGTGACGACATCGAGCATCCATGGCAAAGTTGTGGATGACAACCGCAAGCCGGTAGTCGGCGCAACCGTCATTGCCGTACACACGCCGACCGGAACGGAATATGCCGTTGCGACCAGCCGGGACGGTATGTTCAACCTCGGCGGTATGCGTGTCGGCGGCCCGTATGACATTACCGTCAGCTTCGTCGGTTGCAACGATGAAAAGTACAGCAATGTGTATTTGACCATCGGCGAAGATGCCCAGTTCAACACGACGCTGCACGAATCATCGACCGACATCGGCGAAGTAGTCGTCATGGGAACCGCCAATCCGGTGTTCAACTCCAACCGCACCGGTGCACAGGAAATCATTTCCCGCGACATGATGGACAAACTTCCGACCGTCAATCGTTCGTTGACCGATTACACGCGTCTGACTCCGATGTCGAGCGGCTCGAACTTCGCCGGTACGTCCTATCGTTTCAACAACGTGACGGTCGACGGTGCGTCGTTCAACAACTCGTTCGGTCTTTCGGCTTCGTTGGGTGCCAGCGGCATCGAACCCATTTCGCTCGAATCCATCGAGCAGGTGCAGGTGATGATTGCTCCGTTCGACGTCCGAAACGGCGGCTTCACGGGCGGCGGTATCAACTCTGTCACCAAATCGGGTTCCAATGAGTGGGAGGCTTCGGCTTATTTCTATAAAAAGAGCCCCTCGATGACCGGTTACCGCGTGAAAGATTACATCGGTACGGTAAAAGAGTTTACCAGCAACCAGTACGGCTTGAGCTTGAGCGGCCCGATTATCAAGAACAAATTGTTCTTCTTCCTCAACGGCGAATTGGACCGCATCGAGGAGCCGATCAATTACACGACGAAGAACTCCGTTCCCACGCCGGAATCGCTGCAAGATCTTTCCAACTTCTTGGGCGACGAACTGGGCTACAATCCCGGTGCATTCGACTTGTCGAAAACCGAGACTTACGGCGACCGCATCACGGCCCGCGTAGACTGGAACATCAACTCGAAAAATACGTTCTCGGTCAAGTACTATTATCTGAAATCGTACAACACGAACAGCCCTTCGACTTCCGGCAAACCGGCCAACGGTCGTGGCCCCAACGCCTATGCCATCCCCTACTCGTCGAGCTTCTACCGCACGAACAACAACTTCCACATCGTCATGGCCGACCTCAATACGACCGTGAACGACCGTATGTCGAACACGTTGAAGTTCGGTTACTCGCGTCTGCGCGACTATCGTGACATGGACGGCGGTTTCTTCCCGCAAGTCGATATTCTGAAAGACGGCAACAGCTATACCGTATTCGGAACGGAAGCCAACTCTTACAACAACCAGTTGGATACCGACATTTTCCAGATTCAGGACAACTTCACGATTAATGCAGGCAAGCATCAAATCGTCATCGGTACCCAATCCGACTATCGTAGCTTCAAAAACGGATTCGCCCAGAACTTCCCCGGAACTTGGGTATTCTCGTCGATTGACGACTTCAAATTCAACGTGCTGGCGTCGAAGCAGTATCTTGCACAGCACGGCTCGATGGAAGGATTCAACATTACGAACTTCAATCCGGCCGACTTCGGTCTGACGGGTGTCGTAAACAACGGTTTGGCAAACTCGGCCGGTACCGGATACACCTATTACAATCAGAAATTCACGAACTCGGAGAAATATAGTTCGTTCCCCTTCGCCGAAGTGAATGTCGTTCAGCTGGGCTTCTATGTTCAGGACAAATGGGCTCCCTCGCACAAATTCAACCTCACTTACGGTTTGCGCGTCGACGTACCGATTTTCGTTACCGACCTGCCGACCAACGACAAAGTCGCCGGTGCGACCTTCCGCGACGGTATCAAAATCGACGTGTCGAAATACCCGAACGCGCACCCGCAGTTCTCGCCGCGTCTCGGCTTCAACTGGAAACCGCTTGAAGACGGTTCGCTGCAAGTACGCGGCGGTACGGGTCTTTTCTCCGGTACGCCTCCGTATGTATGGATCAGCAATCAGGCCGGAAACAACGGCGTACTTTTCACCGACGTGAATCTCAGTGGCAATGCGCTCCAAAACCTCGGCTTTACCGGCAATATCGACGAATACAACTGGATGGCCAAAGCCGCCGGTGCCGCTGATATTTCGATTACCGACCCCGATTTCAAATATCCGATGCTGTGGAAGACCAATGTCGCTATCGACTACAAATGGCGCGGCTGGGTGTTGACTTGGGAAACGCTTTACAGCAAAGATCTCAATGCCATCTACCACGACAACATCAACCTCGAAGTAGCAGACCAAAATATCAACGACGGTGCCCCCAACAGCAAACGTACGGCATTCACCGGCAACTACATCAGCAACGGCGAAGGTGCTAACAGTGTCGTGATGTTGCGCAACACCAGCAAAGGTTATTCGATTTACAACACCATCCAGTTGCAGAAATCGTTTACCGAAGGTCTGTTCCGAGGCTTGGGCATCAACGCATCGTACTCGTTCGGTACTGCTCGCAGTGTAACTGACGGTACATCTTCGGTTGCCTTGTCCGCATGGAAATACACGCCGAAAGTGGCTGTGAACAGCGAAGAGGTAGGTTATAGCGCCGGTGCATTCGACGGTCGTCTGCTCCTTTCGGCCTACTACACGGCTCGCTGGGGCAAACACGGTGCTACGAACATCGGTTTGGTTTACCAGCGCTATCGTCCGTACCGTTATTCCTATTGCTATGACGGAGATGCCAATGGCGACAAACAAACCGCGAATGACCTGATTTACATTCCGCGCGACCGCTCGGAAGTAGAAGGACACTTGGTAAAAGGTTCGTTCGGCAGTGTCGACGAAGCATGGGAGGCAATGGATGCTTTCATCGCACAGGATGCCTATCTGTCGAAACATCGCGGCGAATACGCCACCCGCAACGGCGGTGTCGCACCTTATGCCAACCGCTTGGATTTGAGCATTTCGCATGACATCATCCTGCCGCAGCGCAACGGACGCAAACACACGCTCCGTTTCAGTTTCAACGTCGACAACTTCCTGAACCTGCTCAACAAGGATTGGGGCGTCAGCTACTCGCAGCTTATGGGAACCAACGGTCAGCAATATCAGTTCCTGAAAGTCACTCAGAAACCTACTGCTGCCAACGACTATACGCTGCAATACCAAATGACCAAGAGTGCCAAAGACTACTTGGGCAAAGATATGCCGTTGAACAAGACATTCAAGCCCAATATCGGTTCGTACTGGACGATGCAATTCGGTATCAAGTACATGTTCAACTAATCGCAAACGATTCAAACACTGCACGGGTCGGACGAAATGTCCGACCCGTTTTTTTGTAAAAAATTTCATTGTTATTTATTTCACAAACCCGAAACTTTTTCTACCTTTGCGGTGTTCGTTCGTGCGCGATTTTTGCTCGCATCGGACGGCGGTTCATTATCTTATGACATTGAAATTCGATTCAAGCAAATTAATAAAACTATGGACAAACAGGATTTGAAAAAGTACGGGATTACGGGCGTGACCGAAATCGTGTACAATCCGTCGTATGACGAACTTTTCCGCGAGGAGACGAAAAAAGGCCTGCGCGGTTTCGACAAAGGCCAGCTGACCGAAACCGGTGCGGTGAACGTCATGACCGGCGTCTACACCGGCCGTTCGCCCAAAGACAAGTTCTTCGTGATGGACGAAACTACGCGCGACACCATTTGGTGGACGTCGGACGAGTACAAGAACGACAACAAACCGGTGACCAAAGCCGCTTGGAAAGAGCTGCGCAAACTGGCCGCACAGGAGCTGTCGAACAAAAAACTCTATGTCGTCGATACGTTCTGCGGCGCCAACGAGAACTCGCGTCTGAAAATCCGCTTCATCATGGAGGTGGCATGGCAGGCGCACTTCGTGAAAAACATGTTCATCCGGCCGACCGACGCCGAACTGGAAAACTACGGCGAACCCGACTTCGTGGTGCTCAACGCCTCGAAAGCCAAAGTCAAGAACTACAAGAAACTGGGCCTGAACTCGGAAACGGCGGTTGTCTTCAACCTCACCGAGAAGATGCAGGTCATCATCAACACGTGGTACGGCGGTGAGATGAAAAAGGGTATGTTCTCCTACATGAACTACCTGCTGCCGCTGAAAGGCATGGCTTCGATGCACTGCTCGGCCAACACCAACGAAAAGGGCGAAACGGCCATCTTCTTCGGTCTGTCGGGCACGGGTAAAACGACCCTCTCGACCGACCCGAAACGTCAGCTCATCGGCGACGACGAACACGGCTGGGACGACGACGGCGTATTCAACTTCGAGGGCGGCTGCTATGCCAAAGTCATCAACCTCTCGAAAGAGAACGAACCCGACATCTGGAACGCTATCCGCCGCAACGCGCTGCTGGAGAACGTGACGGTCGACAAGAAAGGCAAAATCGACTATGCGGACAAGTCCGTTACGGAGAACACGCGTGTTTCCTACCCGATTTACCACATCGACAACATCGTGAAACCCGTATCGAAGGCTCCGGCCGCCAAGAAAGTCATCTTCCTTTCGGCCGACGCATTCGGCGTGCTGCCTCCGGTGTCGATTCTGACCCCCGAGCAGACGAAATACTACTTCCTGTCGGGCTTCACGGCCAAGTTGGCCGGTACGGAACGCGGCATCACCGAACCGACGCCGACTTTCTCGGCTTGCTTCGGCGCGGCATTCCTCTCGCTGCACCCCACGAAGTACGGCGAGGAACTCGTGAAGAAGATGCAGAAATCGGGCGCAACGGCCTACTTGGTGAACACGGGCTGGAACGGTACGGGCAAACGTATCTCGATCAAGGATACGCGCGGCATCATCGACGCCATTTTGGACGGTTCGATCGACAAGGCTTCGACGAAAAACATTCCGATTTTCGACTTCAAGGTGCCGACGCAGTTGCCGGGCGTGGATTCGAAGATTCTCGACCCGCGCGACACCTACAAGAAAGCATCCGAGTGGGAGACCAAAGCGAAAGACCTTGCAGCCCGCTTCATCAAGAATTTCACGAAATTCTGCGGCAACGACGAGGGCAAGAAGCTGGTCAACGCCGGTCCGAAGTTGTAATCGCCCGGATACGAAAAAACACCGAGAGGTGTACCGCTCTTAATAAAACACCGTTCCGAAATTCGGGACGGTGTTTTATTAATGGGGCGTGCATCGTCGGCAACTCGTCAGCAACTCATCGGCAACTCGCCGACGATTCCGCACAAAGAGAATATATTTTTTCGCAATTATTTTGTTCGAGTGACTTTTTTGTTTAACTTTGCACCGCTAAAGTTCCCCGCAAGGGCTGCGATAGCGGTAAGGCCCATTCGTCTATCGGTTAGGACGCAAGATTTTCATTCTTGAAAGAGCAGTTCGATTCTGCTATGGGCTACACGAATACGAAAAGTAAAAATAAACACAAAGCGAATTATGGCAAACCATAAGTCATCGAAAAAAAGAATCCGTCAGACCTTGACCAAACGTGCGCACAACCGGCTGTTCCACAAGACAGCCCGCAATGCGGTGAAAGCGTTGCGTGCCACCACCGAGAAGAGCGCGGCCGAAGCCCTGCTCCCGAAGGTGAACTCGATGTTGGACAAGCTCGCCAAGCACAACATCATGCACAAGAACAAGGCGGCGAACTTGAAAAGCGCCATACAGTTGCATGTGAACGCTTTGTAGTCCGCGAGAGCGACGCAAACAGCAAACGACCGGATTTTTCTTCATCGAAAATCCGGTCGTTTCTTTTTGTTTATTCGGAAAGCATCGGGCGTAAAACGGTTTTCCGCATAGCTCACCGCCAACCGATTACTTTTCCCGCTGCGTATGCAAATCGTAATGCCGCGCCAGTCCGCCTTCGGAGGTCTCTCGGTATAGGCTCGGCAGGTTGTGTCCCGTTTCGTTCATCACCGCCACTACACGGTCGTAGCTCACCAAGTGCGAACCGTCGGACAACGTGGCATAGGCATTCGCATCGAACGCCCGCGCCGCCGCGACGGCATTCCGTTCGATACACGGCACCTGCACCAGCCCGCACACGGGGTCGCAGGTCAATCCCAAATGGTGTTCCAGCGCCATTTCGGCCGCATACTCGATTTGCGCAGGCGTACCGCCGAACAGCTGGCAGGCAGCAGCGGCAGCCATCGCGCACGCCACGCCGACCTCGCCCTGACAACCGACTTCGGCCCCCGATATGGACGAATTGGTCTTGGCCACATTCCCGAATAATCCGGCCGTAGCCAATGCCCGCAAAATGCGGATACGCAGAAAATTACGCGAACTGGCCAAATGATAGAGCACGGCCGGCACCACGCCGCTCGACCCGCACGTCGGCGCCGTCACGACTACCCCACCGGCGGCATTTTCTTCGGCCGTAGCCAGCGCATAGGCATAGATTTTGGCCCGCGAACTCAACGAATCGGTGTAGCTTTTCGACTTGACCCAATAGGTGCTCGCCTTGCGCGCCACTTTCAGACCACCCGGCAACACGCCGTCGTTGTTCAGGCCGCGTTCGATGGTTTCGCACATGACCGTCCAGATATGGTCGAGGTAATCCCAAATTTCAGGCCCCTCGCAGTCGTTCACATACTCCCAGTAGGTCTTGCCCTCGTCGTAGCACCACTGCTTGATTTGGGCAATGGTCGACATCGGGTAGACGCTTCGGGGTTGTTCGGCACGGGTCGTTTCGTTGGCCAGCGCACCACCGCCGATGCTGTAAATCGTCCAGCTGTCGACCGCCGCACCGCCGCGCAACCCCTCGAACAGCATGCCGTTCGGATGAAACGGCAGCGTGACGTCGGGCTTCCAAACGATTTCGGTCGGCGCAAGCGGCTCCAACACCGAGCGGATAGCCACGTCGGTCAAGTGACCCTTGCCGGTCGCAGCAAGCGACCCGTACAACGTCACGCGATAGGCTTCGACCTCCCGGCAACGCACTGCGAACTGCTCGGCCGCCCGTTTGGGGCCCATCGTATGACTGCTCGACGGGCCGTTGCCCACCTTATATAATGCTTCGAGTGATTCCATCGCACACGGAACGGATTTTTAGGAAAGTTTGCTCAATTTCGCGAGCGGTTTCATATACCTGTCGATGTCCTGCGGGTCGACGTACAGCGCGACCCCCTCGAACAAATCCTCCATCGCTTCCTGCATATTTTCGATGTCCGACTGGGTAAATTTGATTTTGCTTTCGGTTTCGATGAAATCCACCAGACTGCGGAACGAAATGGTCGTCATGACCATCGCATAAGCGGCATAACGGGGATCGACCTTGATTTCGATTTTGCGTTTTTCGTACGCCATGATACATTGAGTTTTAAGCGATCGCCTCTGCGGCTCAGCCCTGCCGGCAATCGAGGCGATCGGTAGTTAACAAATGCAAAAAGGGGCGCGGTATCAGCCCCCAACGAATCGGTTTCAGCAACCTTTCGACAACGGAACCCGCTCCGGTGCGGCACGGTTCCGACGAGTCCTTCTCCCCTCCGATACGCACGAGGGCAAAGATAGGACTAAATCTTCATTCACCCAAATGTAACAAAACGGGAAACGTCCCTGCAAAGCGTTTTTCGCCCGCATGTCCGCAACGAACCAGCGACGTCCTGCTCGGGGACGTCGCTGGCCATGCGCACGAAACCTTAAAACAGATTCACTCCGTCGAGCGTCGCAATCAGGAAGGTCGCGGCAACCGTCAGAATGGCGTACAACTCGGGGAAAGCGGCCAGAATCAGGGTCTTACCCATCACGTCGTGACCGTTTCCGATAGCGGCGATACCATTGGCGCAGACTTTCGCCTGATAAATCGAGGCGGCCAGATTAACCATTCCGACCAACAGACCGGCACCGAAAATAGCGGCGCCCTGCACCATCGTGGGAGCGGTCAGCCCTTTCTGCACGAGGAAGTAGCAAACGAAACCGTACAGACCCTGCGAACCCGGCAGTGCCGACAGCGTCATGTAGCTACCGAACGCGTTGCCGTTTTTCTTCATGGCGCCGACCGAAGCCTGTCCCGCGATAGCGGTGCCGACGGCCGATGCGATACCTGCAAGACCTACCATCAACGCTACGCCGATGTAAGCCAAAATCAAAGCTGTTGTTTCCATAATTTTTTTATTTTTTACTTTTTATTAAAATTTTCTAAATTTTTCGGGCGGGCGATTCGGGCAGTCCCGGTCTCGCCTATCTCTATTCCTCTTCGTCCATTTTGCGAATCGGGTCGAACGCACGCGGCGCCATCTCGAATCCGGCATTCTTGAAAAACTCCACGAATGTCAGACGCATCGGGTGCACGAACGACGAAATGGTGGACATGAACAGGTTGATGCCGTGCCCCACCAGCAGAATCGGCACCATGATGAGCAGCCGCACGGCGAAATTGGCCCCTTCGGGCACGAATCCGCTCGCCAGCGTATTGAACACCAGCGCCAGCACGCCGCCCGAAAGTCCGATTGCGAACAGACGGATGTACGACAGCACATCGCTCAACAGACCGGTCAGGTTGTTATACAGTTCCCACAGCCCCGCACCGATATTGATAAGCGGATTGCGGCGCGGATTGTTCAGCAGAAGCAGGAGCGCTCCGCCGATGCCCAGCGCAATGTAGAACGCCACCGAACCGGACGTGAACCCGGGAATGGCCAGCCCGAACATCGGCAGGCCCATCGCCACGCAGCACGACAGCAGGATGACGAACCACCCCAGCGCACCCAGCGTATTGGACAGCCCGAAGAGCCGGATTTTCGTCCACAGATTCAGCGCCATAGCGAACAGAATCTGCACCACCCCGATGACCAGCGACAGCGAGAAGAACTGTTTTTGGAAATCGAGGAACGGCACATCGGGAAAATACTCTTTCAGATTCATGCCGAAGACCGAACCGCAAATCAATCCGAACACGACAGTCGAAACGGCGCACCACGTAGCGAACCACGACGCGCGGCGCATCATGCCCGTGCGGAATTTCCACAACATGAACAGACCGGCGGCCAGCAGAATCAAACCGTAACCGGCGTCGTTCAGACAGATGCCGAAAAACAGCATGTAGAACGGCGCGAAATAGGGCGTCAGGTCGAGCGTGCCGTATTTCGGACGGGCATACATGTCGCCCACCATCTCGAACGTGCGGGCGAAACGGCCGTTTTTCAACTTCACGGGCGTTTCGTCTTCGGGCGTCGGAGCGTTTTTGAGCCACACCACGTTGGGATAACTTTCCAGCAGGGCATCGACCTTGTCCGAAGTCTCCCGTTCGGCCCAGCCCTCCATGACGAGCAGCGTGCCGTCGGCCTCCTTGCGGGCGGTCGCCCGAACGCGCGCGCCCTGCAACCGTTCTTTCAGTGCGGCGGCACCCGCCTGCAACAGCTTCTCCGACGCGGCGACCCGTGCGAACTCGGCATCGAGCGCGTCGAGCTGTCCTTGCTGGTCGGCGATGCGCCGTTCCGCCTCGCGGATGTCCATCGTCGGGGTTTTCATCTCCTGCGCATCGAGCGAAATCTCCTCGCCCGGAGCAGCGACGACCACGAAATAGACCATCGTCTCGGTACGGGCGACCTCCGAGAGGGTGTATTGTTCGCCCCACGCTTCGGCTTCCTTGTCGAACGTGCCGATTTGCGTCGAAAAATAACGCAGCACGATGCCTTGTTCGGTCAAAGCTGCCACGCGCTGCACATCGAACGCTCCCCAAGCCCGCAACTCGTCGGCGAGCTTTTCCAACCGGCCGATTTCGGTGCGGAGTGCGGCAGCCTGCTGCTGCGCGGCGATGTAATGTTCGTAGGCTTCGTCCGCCGAACCGAACGGCACGGCCTGCCGCAGGGCTTCGGCATGTCGCTCGTCCCTACGGAAGTCGGCGATGCACTCGGCCGCTTTGGCGTGGCCCTCGATGTCGAGCAGCAGCTGCCGCTCGTCCTCCGAAGGCTCCCAGCCGGCGGTCGTAATATCCACCAGCCCGAGCTCCCGCAACCGCTGAATAAAATCTTCGCTCTGCGCTGCGAACAGCACGAAGTCGTATTTCATCATCGGAGCAATCATAGCATCGCGCCCTCCCCGGCTTGCTGTTGTTTGGTTTTCACGATTTTCTGTGCCGACTTCGAGAGGTTTTCCTCGTCCTCCATGAAGCGTTTGATTTTGCGAATCGCATCCTCGTAGCCCGGAATCTGGACTTTTTCGTAGAGATTCACTTTCTGCGTCGTCTTGCGGCGGGCCTTGTCCAGCAGCTCCATTTTGCGGTCATACACCGCCTGTTCCAATCCCAGACGAGCCAACCGCTCCAAAATGCCGACTCCGGCCGAGAACCACACGGGCGACGAGAACAAGTCGTAAGCCCGCTGCTCGAACCGCACGTCGCGCAAGACGGGCGTCCGCACACCGGCGATTTTCTGTTCGTCGAGTTCGACATCGGCGATACGCACCAAGTCGCTGTCGAATTCGCCCCACAGCGCCACCATGTAGTCGTACTCGGCTTTGAGGGCCTCGAACTGCCGCTGGTAATCGCCGGCCGCATCGCGCGCTTTCTTCACTTCGGAACGCAGGGCCGATTCCTTGCTCTTGATGGTCGGCAGCGCTTTCTGCCGCATCTTGAGCTGCTTGCCCAACTCGCCGAGCGAAGTCTTGTTGTATTGGAATTTGATAGCCATACACGTCGCGATTAGGCTGCTTTCCAGTATTTCTTAATAAGTTCCTCTTTAATCGCCACTTCCTCTTTGGAAAAATATTTGGAAAAAAGTGCCCACGCCGTATCGAGCATCTCGGTGATGCCGATGTTGACGTCGATAGCCAGCAATTTTTCCGAATAGTCGTGGGCGAATTTCAGCGTGCGTTCGTCGTAATCCGACAGGTCGAAACCGTTTTCCAGCTTAGTCTTGGCGTTCGCCGCATCGGCATAGAGGCGCACGCAGGCATTCATCACCTGCGGGTGGTCTTCGCGGGTCTTCTTGCCGATGACGAGCTGTTTCAGACGCGACAGCGAACGGAACGGGTCGACGATGACCTTGCCCGTATCGGAGTCGTTGCGCAGGAACAACTGACCCTCCGTAATGTAACCCGTGTTATCGGGAATGGCGTGCGTGATGTCGCCGCCCGAAAGGGTCGTCACGGCGATAATCGTAATCGAACCGCCGTTGGGTAGCTGCACGGCTTTCTCGTAGATTTTGGCCAAGTCGGAGTAGAGCGAGCCCGGCATCGAGTCTTTCGACGGAATCTGATCCATACGGTTCGAGACGATAGCCAGCGCATCGGCATACAACGTCATGTCGGTCAACAGCACCAGCACTTTTTCGCCCTTGTCGACGGCGAAGTATTCGGCGGCGGTCAGTGCCATGTCGGGCACCAACAGACGCTCGACGGGCGGATTCTCGGTCGTGTTGACGAACGAGACGATGCGGTCGAGCGCACCGGCGTTCTCGAACACCGACTTGAAATAGAGGAAGTCATCGTTCGTCAGACCCATGCCGCCCAAGATGATTTTGTCGGCTTTCGCACGCAGGGCCACGTTGGCCATGACGGCGTTGTAGGGCT
The DNA here is from genome assembly GCA_947178455.1 of uncultured Alistipes sp. Lineage (GTDB taxonomy): Bacteria > Bacteroidota > Bacteroidia > Bacteroidales > Rikenellaceae > Alistipes. The sequence goes on from CAMWYI010000003.1 coordinate 17,193, forward strand.
GGTCAGGGTCGGCGAAGAACGGAATCTTCTGCCCCGTCACGATGGTGTTGTTCAGGTCGATACCGGCGATACCCGTCGCGATGAGCTCCGACGGCTGCAAACGCTTGAACGGATTGACCGTCGGGCCGCCGATTTCGCGCTCCTCGCCCTCGACGATTTCGCCCCCTTCGAGCGGTTCGCCGTAAGCATTGAAGAAGCGTCCGGCAAGATTGTCCGACACACGGAGCTTCGGCGGCTCGCCGTGGAAGATGACCTCCGAGTCGGTCGAAAGGCCCTCCGTTCCGGCGAACACCTGCAACGTGACGTGTTCGCCCATGATTTTCACCACCTGCGCCAGCTTGCCGCCGACGGTAGCCAGTTCATCGTTGCCGACGCCCTGCGCCCGCAGTGTGACGGTCGCTTTGGTGATGTTGTCGATTTTGGTGTATATCTTCTGAAATGCGCGTGTTGTCATGGCTCTGCTTATTTCGATTTTTCACTCACGTACTGTTCGATTTGCTTGCGGTAGTCCTCGAACTTCTCCGACTTCCACTCCGAGTAGTTCATCTGGCGGAAGAGGTTGATGAGGCCCTTGAAGAACTGCGAGCAGGCCTCGAAATCGGCGAATCCGAAGTCGCGGCGGCAGATTTCGAGCACCATTTTGTACATCATCCGCTGACGCTCCATCGGGCAGTTGGCGTCGATGGCATCGAACGCATCCTGCTGCAAAATCACGAAGTCGATCAGCTCCGATTTCCAGAACCGTTCGTGATACTCAACGGGCACACCGTCGTCGCCGAGGATGTTGATTTGGTCGTTGGCCTCCTTGCCGCGCTGCACGATAGTTTTGCCCGCATACACGAGGTCGACCCAGTCTTTCTCGATGTGTTCGTCGAGGTAGGCGCGGATTTCGGGATACTCCAAGTACTTCGAATAGGAATCGAGCGGGTCGATAGCCGGATAGCGTTTCGAGTCGGCACGTCCCTGCGACAGGGCATAGAAACAGCGGGCCGCTTTCTTGGTCGATTCGGTTACGGGTTCTTTGAGGTTACCGCCCGCGGGCGACACCGTACCGAGGAACGTCACCGAACCGGTCGCGCCGTTGTTGAGTTTCACCAAACCGGCACGCGAATAGAAATTCGAGATAATCGCCGACAAGTCCATCGGGAAAGCGTCCTGACCGGGCAGCTCCTCCAAACGGTTCGACATCTCGCGCAGCGCCTGCGCCCAACGCGACGTCGAGTCGGCCATGACCAACACTTTCAAGCCCATCGAACGGTAGTACTCGCCGATGGTCATACCCGTGTAGACCGACGCTTCACGCGCCGCAACGGGCATGTTCGACGTATTGCAAATGATAATCGTACGTTCCATGAGCTTGTGGCCCGTGCGAGGGTCGACCAGTTCGGGGAACTCCTTGAAAATCTCGACCACCTCGTTGGCACGCTCGCCGCACGCCACCATGATGATGATGTCGGCATCGGCCTGTTTCGAGATAGCGTGCTGCAACACCGTCTTGCCCGCACCGAACGGCCCCGGAATGAAGCCCGTACCGCCCTCGGCCATCGGGTTGAACGTGTCGATAGGCCGCACGCCCGTCTCCATGATGCGCGACGGACGGGGTTTCTCGGTATAGCAGCGCACGGCCTGCTTGACGGGCCATTTCTGTACCATCGTCACGTTGTGGTCGTGTCCCTCGGCATCGGTAATTACAGCAACGGTGTCGGTCACCTTGTATTTACCGGCCGCAGCGACGCTCTTCACGGTGTAGGTATCGGTCATCGTGAACGGCACCATGATTTTGTGCATCACCCACTGCTCCTTGACCTCGCCCAGCCAAGCGGCAGCGGTCACCTTGTCGCCCGCTTTGGCCAATGGAGAAAAATCCCATTCGGCGTTGTAGTCGATCGGGTCGGTAATCGAACCGCGAGCAATGAAAAGCCCATCCATCTTTTCGAGGTCGTTTTGCAGACCGTCGTAATTGCGCGACAGCATGCCGGGAGCCAGCGTCGCTTCGAGCATGTGGCCCTCGAACTCCACGCGGTCGCCGATTTTCAGTCCGCGCGTGCTGTCGAAGACCTGCACATAGGCGTCGTCGCCCATGACCTTGATGACCTCGGCCATCATCTTGGTATCCCCCGCATACACGTAGCAGATTTCGTTCTGGCCTACGGCTCCGTCGGCCTTCACGATGACGATGTTCGAGATGATACCGTGTACTCGTCCAGTAGTTTTCATCAATGATGTATGTTTTTATTTATTTCTTGCAATCAGTTCCCGACCGTCCAGTTCGGACATCAGCCGGTCGAACATCGCACGGCCGCGAGCGGCATCGAGCAGCGTCCAGCGGGCCACGATATTCATCCGCACCAGATACGAAAGAATGGCATCGACGTCGAAATAGTCGAATTGCGACAATTCCGACGCCTCGTTCCAGCGAATCAGGTCGATTTTGTGCTCTTTTTCCAGCAGATTGGGTTCGTCGTTCACCGCCGCTATCACGCCGTCGATGTAGGGCAGTTCGCCCCGCAGGCCGAAATCCGCCGCCGAGCTGCGTTGCAGCTGGTCGACCACATCGCCGCCGCCCACCGTCACCTCTTCGACCGGACGCCCCGTCGCACGGGCCGTCACTGCCGCCGCCACGTTGCGCAGCGTGCGGTCGAACTCGGCCCAAGCGCGCAGAAAATCGCTTCCCTGCCGCCGGCACTGCGCATAGTAGGCCTCGAACAGCGCGGCCTCGAAGCGTTGCGTCGTGTCGACCGTCTCGGCATCCTCGCCTTCGGGGTCGGCGAACGCACGCACCACCGCAGCCAATGCTTCGGGCAGTTGCTTGGGGGCTTTCAGCTCCTCCGCCAGCTCCTCTCTCGTGAGGCTTCCCAGCGGATTGAACGCGGCCCTCCCCGCGCGCAAGGCGACCAGATTTTCGCAATCGTAGTAACCGTAAAGCAGGCGCACCTGACGGGCGTCGGAGGCCTTCACCCCGTCGAGAATCTCGGCGACGATGGCCGCGACGTCGAACCCTTTGTTCTCGCCGTCGAGCGCATACTCCCGCAGTCCGGCTACCAGACTGTAATAATTCGTGCGGAACATGCTGTTACGCATTAAAAAGCAGTTGAGCGACTTTCTCGCGCAGGTATTCGCCGAGCAGCGCCTCGACATCGGCATCGGAGAACGAAATGTAGTAACCGCCCTCTTTCGCGCCGACTTTGAAGCCGCTCTTCACCTCTTTCGAGTAGCCGACTTCGATACCGGCCGCCAGCAAGTGCTGCGCTTCGGCCGCTATCGCCGCATCGAGCTTTTCGCGGGCGGATTCGGGCAGCAGCGCCTGCAACGAGACCTTGCCCGAATCGGTACCGTTCCAATTCTTGGCCACCGCAATCAGCATCTCTTTGATAAAAGCGGCATCCATACCGGCGGCCTTGATGCCCTCGCCCGTCGCACGGGCCACGATTGCCGAAGCGATTTCCGATTTGATTTTCGCGACGGCCTGTTTACCGGCCAATGCGATTTCGGACATGGTGTTCTTGCCGACGTCCTCCGCCTTGCTCTCGGCCTGCCGCACGATGTCGGCAGCCTGCGCACGCGCTTCGGCGAGCAGTTGTTCGGCCTGCTTCTTGGCATCGGCCACCAGACGGTCGGCCTCGGCACGTCCCTTTTCCAGTCCTTCGGCGTAAAGTTTCTGCGTCAGCTGGTCCAATTTCGTATTGTCCATAGGTATCTGTTTTTGTAATTTTTTCGGTTTGCCTCTGTGGAGCACAAAGTTAAAAATAATTTCGGGAATCGGAAAAATCCGCCGCACCGAATTGCACCCCACCCCAACAAAAAATCGGGACACCCTCGATAAAAGAGTGTCCCGATTCGGTGTTGAGCTACCAAGATTCGAACTTGGAATAACAGGACCAGAATCTGTTGTGTTACCATTACACCATAGCTCAATGTCCTTTTCGACGCTGCAAAAGTAGAACTTTATTTTTCAACTGCAAAAAAATCGACAAAATTTTTCATACCTTTGGAGGTATCATCCAAAAACTCGAACGTTATGAGCATTAAACTCCGCCTCACGGCGATGAATTTCCTGCAATTCGCCATTTGGGGCTCTTATTTAGTCTGCATCGGCAACTTTCTCGGCCGCGTCGGGCTGGGCGATTACATCTCGTGGTTCTACGTGGCACAGGGCGTCGTGTCGATTTTCATGCCCGCCGTCATCGGCGCTATCGCCGACAAATTCGTCGAACCGCAGCGGCTGCTCGGGCTCTCGCACCTGCTCGCCGGCGGATTCATGCTGCTGGCCGCCTACTTCGGCTATCAGGCTACCGTCCTGACCGAAGCAGGCCTCGCGACCTCGATTGCCCCCATTTTCACGGCCTACTGCGCGAGCGTGGCATTCTACATGCCCACCATCGCCCTCTCCAACACGGTGGCGTTCTCCGTCCTGAAACGCAACGGATTCGACACCGTGCGCGACTTCCCGCCTATCCGCGTCTTCGGCACCGTCGGTTTCATCGCCGCCATGTGGTTCGTCAATTTCTTCGGCTTCGGACTGCCGCAGGCCGCGCAATTCACCTACATGCAGCTGGTCGTTTGCGCCGTTTTCGGGTTCGTGCTCGGACTGTACGCCTTCACGCTGCCCCGATGCCCTATCGACCGCTCGGCGCAGCAGACCGAACGCAAAAGCTGGGCCCAACGGCTCGGACTGGACGCTTTTGTGCTCTTCAAACAAAAGAAAATGGCGCTGTTCTTCATCTTTTCGATGCTGCTGGGCGTCTCGCTCCAAATCACCAACGGCTATGCTACGCCCTACATCAACAGCTTCGCGGCCGTCTCGACCGACTGGTTCGCCCAAAATCCGACGCTGCTGGTTTCGGTGTCGCAGGTCTCCGAAGCGCTGTGCATTCTGCTGATTCCGTTCTTCCTCAAACGCTTCGGCATCAAGAACGTGATGCTCATGGCGATGTTCGCATGGGTGCTGCGGTTCGGATTCTTCGGCATCGGCACGACCCAGAACGCCGTCGGTGTGTCGCTGCTCTTCCTCTCGTGCATCGTCTACGGCGTGGCGTTCGACTTCTTCAACGTTTCGGGCGCGCTGTTCGTCGAGCAGGAGGCCGCCAAGCCCATGCAGGCCAGCGCACAGGGGTTGTTCATGTTGATGACCAACGGCATCGGCGCATCGGTCGGCACGTGGCTGGCCGGAAAAATCGTCACGCACTACTGCGACTGGAACGGCGGCTATCTGCTGGCCCGCGAGGGCGTCGCAGGCGGCTGGCCCACGACGTGGGGCATCTTCGCCGGTTATGCGCTGGTGGTGGGCGTGGTCTTCGCGGCGGTGTTCCGCTACAAACACAAAGCGGCTTAACCGAAAAGCAAAGGGCGACCCGAACGGTCGCCCTTTTTTATTGGATCGGGAGCGCAGACGAGGATGAGAGCCGTCAAAACGGTCTATCGCGTTAATAAAGGTTGTCGTACATCGACTCGCTCTTGTCGTATTTCAGGTCGGACAAGGAACCGGCCTTGACTCCGATGTTGAAGCTCCAGCTGCGGTGGAATCCGAACGGAATCCACGAGAACGACATCTGCCAGCAGTGCAGGTCGCGCGTAATGGAAATCGACGAGGTAGTCAGCTTCCGCTGCATGATGTCGAAACCGCCTTGGAACGTAATGCCCATCTTCGGCGTCAGGTTGAGCGAACCGTTGAATCCGATGGTCTGCGTCACGTTTTTGCGATAGCCCGTCGTGCCGTTGTTGACGTACGAAATCGAGTAGTTGATAGCGTAATTGAACCCGAAGTTCCACGGCAGCGAGAAATCGTAGTAACTCCGCGCCATGTACTGCCGCCGCAAGACCGGATCCATGTGGCCGTAAGGGTCGTAGAACGGGTTTTGGTATTCGGGCGGGATGCTCGTGATGTCGTTGATAGCCGGGTCGCTGCGGTCTTGGCGCGATTTGAACGTATAGCCGAACGACCACCCCGTCGACACGATGCGGCCCGGGAAAAAGAGCTTGTCGTAGCGTTTGCCTTCGGGCGTCACGCGGTAGGGATCCAACGTTGCCGATAAATTGATACCGAAATTATTGAATAGCGTCGTGCGGAACGACACCGGAATGGTCGACAGCCGCATCGAGTCGGCCAAGAAGTTGTACGAACCGCTGATGCGCAGTTCGTCGATGAGCTTGATTTTCCGCACGCCCGACGTATCGCGTTTCGACAGCACTTTCATCTCCAAGTTCTGCGACAGCGAGAAGTTCATCGACATCGAACGGCCCGACGACGGCACGCCGTAGGCATTCACCGCATAGGGCGAATAGGTGTTCGTGCGGCCCGACGCATCGGACTGGTAGGTGCTGTAATAGCCGTAGCTCGGATTGGTGAAATCGGGCGCATAGGAGAATCCGAACGAGGGCGTCAGCGTGTGCCTGATAGCCTGTATTTTACGATCCCGCCGCTTTTTAGTAAAATCGTACATGCCGTAGACGGTCGTCGAGGCCGACACGCTCATCTGGTAATTGTACAACCGGTAGAACCCGTAGTTGGCCGGAAGCGTATCGACTTTGTTCAGCACCGGATTCCACTCGAAATCCACCTTCTTGAAATACCACTTCTCGGTGTAGTTGAACGACGGCGACACGTTGATGTAGTTGAACAGGTTGAACGACGCCGACACCGGCAAGCTGTGTTCGATGCCGTTGCGCATGTTGTCCAGCGTCTTGCGGGTGAACATTTCGGATTCGGTCGCCGTCACCGAGTTGGTCATCTTGGCGGTGTACTGCATGGCGATTTTCTCGTACCAGCGGTCTTTGCCCGTCTTCTCCTTGCGTTTGAAGGGGTAGATGCGCGACACGTTGAAGACGATGTTGGGCAGCGTCACCGACAGGGTCTTGTTCTGCGAGTTCTGCGACACGGCCATGTTCGCCGACAGCGAGAAAGGCGTGCCGGCCCAGTTCTTCGAGTAGGAAATCGTCGAGTTGGTCTGCGTCGCCAGAATGTCGTTGAGGTTGGTCGCCGAATAGCGGCTGTAACCGCTCGTCGCGAAGTTGACCGACGCCGAGAACGTCGACCCCGGATTGGCTTTGGGGTCTTGCGAATGGGTCCACTGCAAGCGGAAGTTCTTTTGCTTGATGTAGTCGGGTTCGCCCTTTTCGCCCGTCTTGACATTGGAGTACTGCATGTTGAAACTGCCGCTGTACTTGTAGCGCTTGACGTAGCGCGACGCGGCCGACGCCTCCCACGAACCGAGCGTATAGAATCCGCCGCGCAGGGCGAGGTCGGCATGCTGGCCCAGCGTGAAGTAATAGCCCATGTCGCGCAGGAAGAAGCCCTTGCTGTACTCCTCGCCGTAGGTCGGCATCAGGAAACCCGACTTGGGCCCCATGCTGATAGGGAAAAATCCTTCGGGTATGCCGAGAAAGTAAATCGGCACGTCCTCCAACACCAGATAGGCAGGCCCCGTAACCACCTTTTTGCCCGGAATGACCTTCGCTTTGGTCATCGCCAAGTAGAAGTGCGGGTGGTCGGTTTCGTCGCAGGTGGTGTATTTGCCGTGCTGGATGTTGATTACGTTGTCGGGCATCTTCTTCACGCTGCCGCCCACTAACCAGCCGTCGCCCTGCTGCGTCGCCACGCCCTTGATTTTCGCCTTTTGCGAATCGAGGTTGTAGGTGATGGTGTCCATTTGATAGGAGGCCGACCCGTCCGAGTATTCGGGCTTGGTGACGATAGGACGGCCGTCGAGCGTATCGGGCTTGCCGTAGGCATAGACCAGCTTGCTGTTCATGTCGATGCGCATGAAGTCGGCCGTCAGGTTGTTTTTCTCGTAGGTGATGTCGCCCTTGTTGTAGATGTAGACCAGCCGGTTGCGCACGTCGTAGACCAGCGAGTCGCTGTTCTTGCCGAAAATCGGTTTGTCGAGGAATGCGCTCGGTTCTTTGGGGCCTCCCTCCACCGGACGGCCCAGCGTGTCGGATTGCTCGGAGCGTTCGTTGCGCATCGAATCCAGTTCGGTCTCCTTGCGGGCGACCAGCGAATCGACCCGCGCCGAAAAGAGCGAATCGCGCTCCTCCTGCGACAAAACGACGGAATCACTATTGCGACGCGCGAGGTTGCGTTCGGCCCGCCGCGCCCGACGCTGCTCGGCCCGCGACGGCGCGGGGTCGACGAGGCGGCCTTCCGGCAACTCGGCCGCACGAGCCGTATCGCCCAGCGACGCAGGCATTTCGCTCCGCACGACCGTATCGGGTTCTTCGACCACGACCAGCGCACGGGCCCCGCCCCGCCCCAGCACGAACTGTGCGAAGAACACGACGACGGCCGCCGACAGCGCATATTTCCCTCTCGTTTTGCCCAAAATTCCAAAAAATTCCGTAACTTTGCCGACAAGTCGGCAAAACGCCCCCGAATCCCCCGAAAAGGGTTCGGGACAACCGCCAAAGATACGAATAAGTGAGCGCAAACCCAAATTTATTTGGAGTTTGCCGAGCGGAAGTATCTTCGGCAAAGCCAAAGTACGAATAAATTTAAGAAAACAGCGAATCGCCCCGAATATGCAACCTCGTCCCCTTACTCGCGCTGCCGCGAAATCGTCGGGTTCGACCCGAAACCGCACTCCGCGCCAGAATCGGCCGCTTCGGCCGGTCGCGTTCGTGTTGTCCGTGCTGTTTTCGCTTTTGGCCGGAAACGCCGTCTCGGCCGCCCAGCCCGCACGCGGCATCAGCGTCATCGTGCTCGACGCCGGACACGGCGGCAACGACCCGGGCGCCCACTATTCGGGCGTTTACGAAAAGGACATCACGCTGAAAGTGGTCTTGCGGCTCGGCAAACGCATCGAGCAGGAGATGCCGGGCGTGAAAGTGGTCTACACGCGCAAGACCGACAAACAGCTGGGCGAGACCAAAAACGAAGACCTCCAAGCCCGCGCCGACATCGCGAACCGTGCGGGCGGCGACCTGTTTCTGTCGGTGCACGTCAACGCCTCGCATTTCGCAGCAGCACGGGGCACCGAGACGCTCGTCATGGGCGAATCGACCAAAGAACAACGCTACAACGGCGATGCGCTCTACGAGAATCACCGCGACGACCTCATCGACATGTCCGACGAACGCACGGCCGCTATCGTCCGCGCCTACATCCAAAACCTGCAATTCACCTACGGCGAATACAGTTTGGCGCTGGCCAACTGCATCCAGCAGAATTACAAGGCTTCGGGCCGCAGTTCGCGCGGCGTGAAACCCCAGCTGCTGCGGGTGCTCTATGCTACGGACATGCCGGGCGTGTTGACCGAAATCGGTTTTCTGTCGAATGCCAAAGATGCGGCTTATATGAAATCCGACAAGGGCATCAACGAAATCGTGCAGGCGCTGCTGCGTTCCGTGAAAGAGTACTCGGCACGCCTTTCGCAGCTGCGCGGCGACGTCTCGGCCGACGCTCCCCAAACGCCGCGTCCGAAAGTCGAGCGCACGCCCCTACCCGATACGAAACCCGCCACCACATCTGCACCTGCTGCCGCCCAGCCGTCCGCGACCGACAAATCGGCTTCCCGACCGGCACAGCAGCAGCCCGCCGCACAGCCCCAGCGTCCGGCACCCGCATCGACCCCGCAGTCGTCGGAAGCCGACGACGCGCAGCCCGTCCGTTTCGCCGTGCAAATCAAGGCGGCCGAAAAAACGCTTCCGGCCGGTTCGGAAGAGCTCCGCAGCTACCGCAACGAAGCGCGGCAGCTGCTCGGCGAGGGACGCTACCGATACAAATACTGCGTGGGGTCGTATGCGACCTACGCCGAAGCGCATCTCCGATTGGGCGAAGTGCGCAAAGAGTTCCCCGATGCCTTCATCGTGCGCTATCGGGGCTCGCGAATCGTCAAATAAGAACAACACAGTATGAAACGAGAGGTAAAAATCGGTCTTTTCGCCGTCGCGATGATCGGCGCGGCATGGGCCGGCATCCGGTTTTTGAGCGGATTCGACATTTTCAGCCGCAACGCCGTCTATTACGCCGCCTACGAACAGGTGAGCGGCGTGCAGCACGCATCGCCCATTCTGATGAAGGGCGTGAAAATCGGCACGGTGACGGACATCGCGTTCGACCCGTCGCAAAGCGACAAGGTGGTGCTGCAGCTCACCGTCCAGCGCCGCTACCGGCTGCCCGAAGATTCCGAAGCCAAAATTTTCAGCAACGGACTCATGGGCAACAAGGCCATCGAAATCATCTACGGCACTTCGTCGGCCTATCTTCGCAGCGGCGACACGCTGCGGGCGGGCCGCGACCGCGACCTGATGGACGTGGCGGGCTCGGAACTGGACTTCTTCAAGCAGCAATTTTCCAACATCGCGACCGATTTGACCGCCACGCTGCAAAACATCAGCGGCCTGCTGGAACGCAATGCCCAAAACATCGACGGCACGCTGGGCCACCTCAACGCCTTGTCGGGCGACATGGCGTCGGTGCTCGATGCCGAAAAGGTGCATCTCCAACAGGCTATCGCCAATCTGTCGCGCTTCGCCCAGACGCTCGGCAAGAACAGCGGTCAGGTCGACAGCCTCATCGGCAATCTGAACCGTTTTTCGGCCCAGCTGACCGACGAACAAATCGCCGTGCGGCTCGGTACGACGGTCGAAGAACTTTCGACCCTGCTGGCCCGCATCGAACATGGCGACGGCACGATGGCGCGGCTCGTGAACGACCCCGCGCTGTACGAATCCGTCAACGGTGCCGTCGAAAATCTGTCGGCCCTGCTGGCCGACCTCAAACAGTATCCGGCGCGTTACGTCCACCTGTCGCTGTTCGGGCGCAATCCCGAAAAGATGAAGGCCCGCGCCGACCGCAAGGCGGCCAAAGCAGCCGAAAAAGCGCGGCGCGATTCGCTCGCCCGAGCCGAAAAAGAGACGCGCTGACGCCCGTTCGCGACCGTACACACTCGCTCGTGCCGAAAGAATGGAACATTTCGAGCAAAAAATCGGGTTCGACCGCATCCGTGCGCAGGTTGCGGAACGGTGTACCATGCAGGCGGCCCGCCAGCGGCTGGCCGACGAGGGATTCTGCACGTCGGCCCGCGAAATCGAACGGCGGCTGTCGCTGGCCGACGAGATGCGGCTCATCGTCGAAATGGAACGCGACTTTCCCGACGGCGACTACCCCGACGTCGGCCAAGTCATCGCCAAACTCCGCATCGAGGGGGCTTTTCTCGACGTCGCCGAAGTCGTCACGCTGCGGCAGGCGCTGACCGACATCGGCAGCATCGTCGCCTTTTTATTCAATAGGAAAGAGCGTTATCCGGCCCTTTACGAACGCACGCGCGGCGTCGAGTCGTTTCCCGAAACCGTCCGGCGCATCGACGGGCTGGTCGACAAATTCGGTGAAGTGCGCGACAGCGCCTCGCCCGAACTGGCGCAGATTCGGCGCGCCATCCGCGAACGCGAGGGCCAAGCGGCCAAACGGCTGCAACAAGTGCTCGCGGCGGCCAAAAGCGCGGGCATCGTCGAGGCCGACGCCCAGCTGTCGGTGCGCGACGGCAAGACGGTCATCCCCGTGTCGGCGGCCAACAAACGCAAGCTTAACGGATTTATCCACGACGAATCGGCGACGGGCCGGACGTTTTACGTCGAACCGGTCGAAGTGGTCGAACTCAACAACGAACTGCGCGAACTGCAATACGCCGAACGGCGCGAAATCGTCCGCATCCTCACCGAATTCACCGAAGAACTGCGCCCCGACGCCGAGCTGTTCGCTGCGTCGGGCGACTGCCTCGCCGACATCGACCTCTGCCGCGCCAAAGGACGCTGGGCTTCGGAAAACCGGTGCGTGAAACCGATCGTCTCGACCGACGACCGGCTGGTGCTGAAAAACGCCCGCCACCCGCTGTTGCAACAGACCCTGCGGGCTACCGGACGCGAGGTCGTACCGCTCGATTTGCAGTTGGACGCCCACAAACGCATCTTGGTGATTTCGGGCCCCAACGCGGGCGGCAAATCGGTCTGTCTGAAAACGACCGGCATCGTGCAGTACATGTTCCAGTGCGGTTTTCCGGTACCGACCTCCGAAATTTCGGAATTGCCTGTCTTCGAGCGCATCTTCATCGACATCGGCGACGAACAATCCATCGACAACGACCTGTCGACCTACTCGTCGCACCTGCTCAACATGAAACGGATGCTCGCCGGTGCGACCGACCGTTCGCTGGTGCTCATCGACGAGTTCGGTTCGGGCGCCGAGCCCACGATCGGCGGCGCAATCGCCGAAGCCATTTTGGAAAAATTGTTGGAGAAACGCGCCTACGGCATCATCACGACGCACTATGCCAACATCAAATACTTCGCCTCGAACCACGACGGCGTGGCCAACGGCGCGATGATGTTCGACGTGCAGAACATCCGGCCGCTGTTCCGCTTGGAAACCGGAAAACCGGGCAGTTCGTTCGCTATCGAAATCGCCCGCAAAATCGGGCTGCCCGACGAAATCATCCGCTCGGCGAGCGAGAAAATCGGCAGCGACCACCTCGACATCGAACGGCAGCTGCGCGAAATCGCCCGCGACAAACACTACTGGGAGCAGAAGCGCGACCGCATCCGGCTGACCGACCGCAAGGTCGAGGAGCTGGAACAGAACTACGCCCGCCAGCTCGAAAACATCCGCACCGAGCGTCAGGAGATTCTGCGCCGTGCGAAACAGGAGGCGCAGGAGCTGGTCGCCGAAGCCAACCGCCAAATCGAAAGCACCATTCGCACCATTCGCGAGGCGCAGGCCGAGAAGGAGCTGACCCGACTGGCCCGCCGCGAGTTGGAGGAGTTCCGCGACCGCGCGCAGCAGGCCGACGACACGGCCCGCGACGAGGCAATCGGCCGCGAAATCGAGCGCATCGAACGCCGCCGTCAGCGTCGTGCCGAGCGCAAAGCGCAGCAAGGCCAAGCACCGGCGTCCGCGCAACCCGAAGCGGCCCCGAAGCCCCGCGCCGTAGAGGCGGGCTCGAAAGTCCGCATGGCGGGGCAGGATGTCGTGGGCATCGTGCAATCGGTCAAAGGGCGCAAAGCACAGGTGGCGTTCGGTCAGATGCTGACGACCGTCGAATGCGCACGGCTGACCGTCGTATCGAACAACGAATACCGCGACGCCACCCGTCCGCAAACCGCCCGCACGGTGGTATCGGTCGACATCTCGGCGCGCAAACTCAACTTCCGCGACCGCATCGACGTGCGCGGCATGCGGGCCGTCGAGGCGCTGGACGCCGTGCAGGATTTCATCGACGACGCCCTCATGGTCGGCGTCGGCTCCGTGACCATTCTGCACGGCAAGGGCACCGGCGCCCTCAAAGAGGAAATCCGCCGCTACCTGCGCACGATACCCGAAGTGGCGAGCGCCGCAGACGAACATGCCGACCGCGGCGGCGCAGGAATCACTATCGTAACTTTTTCGGAATAAATGAAATACACGCTTTCAGAAATCGCCGCAGTCTGCGGAGGCCGGTTCACGGGCTGCGACCGCACGGTGCGCACGGTCGTCACGGACAGCCGTTCGCTCGCCTGCGAACTGGGTGCCGACCCGTTGTTCGTCGCCATGCGCGGCGCGAACCACGACTCGCACGACTTCATCGCCGAGATGTACGGACGCGGCGTGCGGGCCTTTTTGGTCGAACGGCCCGTCGACGACCTGCCGGAGTGCGGATACGTGCTTGTAGAAAATGCGATAGAGGCTTTGCAGGCATTGGCCGTCGACTACCGCGCACGGTTTCGCGGCACGGTCGTGGGCATCACCGGCTCGAACGGCAAAACCGTTATCAAGGAGTGGATTGCCGACGAACTGCCCGCCGGCACGAAATACTACCGCTCGCCCAAAAGCTACAATTCGCAGTTGGGCGTGCCGCTGTCGGTGCTGATGTTGGAGGGCGACGAAGAGCTGGCCATTTTCGAGGCGGGCATCTCGCAGCCCGGCGAAATGGAGCGGCTCGAACGCATCATCCGGCCCGACGCAGTGCTGTTCACTTCGCTGGGCGACGCGCATCAGGAAAATTTTTCAGACTTGGATCAGAAGTGCGAGGAAAAGTTGTTGTTGGCCCGCCGCGCCCGACGCATCATCTACCACAGCCACTACGAAACGCTGAAACAGGGCATCGAGGAGCGTTTCGCCGACCGCCAGCTCGTCGATGCCGCCGCGTTCCCCGAAGCTCCGGCCTCGCTCATCGGCAATGCCGCCTCGCGCCGCAACGCCCAGCTGGTCGAAGCATTCTGCTCCGCAATGGGCTATCCGGCTCCCGTGTTCGCCGCCGCACCGACCGTCGCCATGCGCCTCGAAGTCAAGGAAGGCATCTACGATTCGGTATTGGTGAACGACGCCTACAACCTCGACCTCCATTCGCTCGCCCTCGCGCTCGACTACCTGCACAGCGTCGCGCTCGGACGCCGCCGCACGCTGGTGCTGTCCGACATTTCGCAAAGCGGGCTCGCGGACGACGAACTCTATCGCCGCGTGGCCGACATGGTGGCCCATGCGGAAATCGACCGGCTCATCGGCATCGGCCCGAAACTGAAACGTTACGCCGCGCTGTTCGCGTGCGACAAGGAGTTTTTCGCCTCGACCGACGAGTGCATCGAGCGCATCGAACGCCGCGACGTGGCGGGACGCGCCGTGCTGCTCAAAGGCGCGCGCGACTTCCGGTTCGAGAAGCTGGCCCACGCGCTGGCCCGCCGGAGCCATACGACCGTATTGGAAATCGACCTCGACGCGATGCGCCACAACCTCAACTATTTCCGCTCGAAACTGGCCCCGCAGACCAAACTGGTGGCGATGGTCAAGGCCAACTCCTACGGCGCGGGCGATTTCGAGGTGGCGCAGCTGTTGCAGCATCAGGTGTGGACTATCTGGCCGTCGCATTCGCCGACGAGGGGGTGCTGCTGCGCGAACGCGGCATCACGATGCCCGTCGTGGTGCTCAATGCCGATGCGGACAGCTTCGACCTGATG
>CAMWYI010000004.1 GCA_947178455.1 uncultured Alistipes sp.
ACCGTAAACAGCAGGTCGATTTTCCGTTCGGAGGCCATTTCGCGGAAATCGTCGAGCGCATCTTCGACCAACGGCACCAAATTGACGCGCGAAATTTTCAGCTCCATTTTGTTCTTCACGATTTTGCGGAAGTCCAGCAGCTGATTGACCAGCGACAGCATGCGTTTGGCATTGCGGTGGGCCAGCGACAGGCTGATGTTGCCCCGCGAGGAGAGCCGGTCGTGCTTGATGACATCCTCGATACCGCCCAAAATAAGCGTCAACGGAGTACGCAACTCATGCGATATATTCGTGAAGAAACGCAACTTCAAATCGGTCATATTTTGTTCGACGCTCACCTCCCTGCGGATGCGAATCATCGTGCTCGCCACCCGATAAACAACGAAGCAAATGCCGAGCAACCCCAAGACATACAACAATTTGGCCCACCACGTCAACCAAGGGGGGGGGAGAACTCGCACATCGACAGCGATTTCCTCGCCGCCGGCATCCGAGCTGTCGGTCGAGGCTTTCACCCGAAAACGGTAATCGCCGGCCGGCAGGCTCGAATAGAAAGCACTGTTGGAGGTTCCGGCGAATGCCCAGTCGCGGTCATAGCCTTCGAGTTTATAGAGGTAGCCTACCGTATGCTGCACCGCCTGATTCAGGGCGGCGAATTCGATTCGCATGTTCGAGAAATCGTGCGGCAGCACGATTTCCGATGCTTCGGAGATGCTCTTTGCCAGCGGAGAACGGTCGCCGGGCACCATCATCCGATTACGAACGTCCAAACCGGTGAACCGCAAATGGTAGTCGACCTGCAAGGCCCGCATCTTTTCGGGGTCGAAGCGGTAGATGTTGCGTCCGCTGCCGAAAAGCACCTTTCCGTCCGGCAGCGACACGGCGGTCGCCTCGCTGAAAATCGCCGCATGGGTATCGTCGTAGAGCGGATAATTGGCGAAACGTTCGGTTTCAGGGTCGAAACGCGAAACGCAATGGAGGGTCGAAACCCACAAATCGCCCTGCCGGTCGGAGGTCAGGGCCATGCAGATATTGTTGGAGAGACCGTTCTCGCGGTCGAAATTGCGGAATCGCGGAACGCCCTGTGCATCGTAGCCGGTAATCACATGGACACCGCTGCCATAAGTAGCCAGCCAAATCCGGCCGGAAGCGTCTTTATAGAGGTGGATGATGTCGTTGCTCCCCAACGAAGACGCATCGCCGGGAATGTTCTGCACCAAACGGAAACGCATCTTCTGCACTTCGGCTTCGGGGTCGAAGACCAGCAGACCGTCGACCGTTGCGGCGAACATCCGGTTCTGCCGGTCGCACAACAGCCAGCGCACCCGTCCCGCTTCGTCGAGCGGATAGTTGCGCATCCGATTACCGGCATGCAGGAAACGGTCCGAATCGGCCGATTCCAGCAGGTTGATGCCGCCGCCGTAAGTGGCAATCCAAATGCGTCCGCGACAATCCTCCTCGACGCAATAGATGTCATCGCTGCTGAGCGAATAGCTATCGGATGCCGCATGACGAAAAGCGGTCACGGCGTAACCGTTCCCGTCGGGACGCAGCCGGTAAAGCCCTCGGCCCTTCGTTCCGACCCAAATGTTGCCGTTCGCATCCTCTTTCAGCGCGTAAATCATGCCGAGCCCCCCGCGCTGCGTCATCGGATGACGATAGACCAAGCGCATCGAAGCGTCGTAACAACACAATTCGCCGTCGCGCGTACCGACCCACAGACGGCCCTGCCGGTCGCTCATCAAAGCACGCACTTCGCCGACCAAACCGGACTGTTTCTCGAAATCGAGCGTGAAAATATCGGCCGGCTGTTCGAGCAGCACCGCTTTTTGCAGTCCCCGTTCGTGGTAGGTCGAAAGCCACAGCACATTGTCCTGCACATCGAAACAAGCTACGGCATTCGTCATCCGGCAATCGCGGCGCGCCGGATCGTTGTAAAACGGCCTCACCTCGTCGGATTGGCGGTCGTAATAACCGAATCCGTACTCGTTCATCTTAATCCACAACCGGCCCTGTTTTTCGGCGAAACAGGTCAGCGTGTCCGTATTGTAAGAGACGTTATAGGGCCGCTGCTCGAAATGTTTGTAATCGTTCGATGCCGGATTGTAACGGGTAATTCCCGCATCGGAGGTGGTAATCCATACGATGCCGTGCGAGTCGCTATTCAGAGCCCTGATACGTTTGGGCCGTCGGCCCGCAGGCGAAAGGCGGACGAGCCGGTCGCCCTCGACACGGAACAATTCGCCCGACGCATTGCCCGCATACACGCTCCCGCCGATGCTGTCGGCCGCAATCGCCGTCAAAGGAGCCCCCGAAGCCGAAATCGCGACCGCCTCGCCACCGTGCAGAGCCGCCCGCACGACCGCATGAGGAGCGACGCCGTAAACGCCGGTATCGTTGGCAGCGAATCCGAAAATCGGTTCGTCCGTTTCGCACACCGTGCAAACCCCATGTCCCAACGCACCCGAAGCGACGAAATTCAACTGTCCGTCGGAGGCTGCAATCCACGCATTGTCCCGGTCGTCGACGTACATCGTGCACACCGAACCGCCCAATACGGGTTCGTCGAACACCGCCTCGACCTGCACGGGAGCGGCATCGGGCGTATCGACGAAGCGCACGGCCCCCACACCGGCGATAGAAACCCACGTTCCGCCGCTCCGGTCGTGCAGGCAGCCGGTCGTGCGGTAATGCTTCGGGTCGATGCCGCCGACGAGCTGCGCGACATCCTCAAACTGCTCGGTAAAGCGGTTGAAGCGGTAGATATGCAGGTTGTAGGTCATGAACCACAGATGACCGTTCGTGTCTTCGCTCACCGAGACGAACCGATAATGCGACAACGGCGAGAAATCGACCGGCATCGTGCTGAAATTCCGAAAGGTGTATCCGTCGAAACAACTCACGCCGTACCATGTGCAGAGCCACACGAATCCGCGCGAATCGGTATAAATATCGGCGATTCGGTCATGCACCATTCCGTCCAGCGTCGTGTAGTTGCTGAACAGGCACAACGGAGGGTCGGCCGCGCAGAACCCGCGCAGCGGCCCCAGCAGCACGCCCCACACCAAACAGAATAACAGTCGCCTCATAACCGAAAAACGGCAAGTCTATTCTTCACCGAACGTTTCGACGATTTTCTCCGCCTGTTTTTTCGTCAGCCGATGCGCCCATTTCGCGCGCTGACCGTCGGCACCGGCACCCGTCGAACCGTATTCGGCGTAGAAAGCGTGTTTATGCGCCTGCGGTTTGTTCCAATCGTGCCACCCTTCGGGACGGATATGGCCGCCCAATTCGCAGCCGATGAAGACGGTCTGGGCATACTCGCGCCACGGACGACCCAAATAACATTTGGTTACGCCGTCGGCGGCAGTCAGCCGACAATCGACGAAGATGAATCCGCACGGCTGACCCTTGCAGGTAGAAGCGGCCGTCACGAAAGAGTCGGCGAGCGACCGGATTTCGCAATTGCGGAACAAGGCCGAAGCCGACCCGAAAATGAAGTCGGTCGTACCCTCGATGTAACATTCGAAGAATCCCACACAAGTATTCTTGGGGACGGTTTCGCCGTCGCGGTTGCCCACGCCATGCAGGTACAAGGTATCCTGATTGCCGAGAAAGCGGCAGCCGCTGAAATACAGATTGTCGCCGATGCACTGCACGGCCACCGCCTGTCCAACACGACCGGCCGTATTCTCGAACGTAATGTCGTAGACCCACCAGATGTCGCCGCCGAAATAGACGGTCGAAGAACCCGAAGTGCCCAAAGGCTGGCCCGTCGCGCCGATTTTCGAGGCGTAGTCGTCCCACGTAATCGTCACGTCGCCGCGTCCTTGCATCCGCACGTTGCGTTTCGTGTAAGGAATGGAGATTTTTTCACGGTAGGTGCCCGGCATGACGTACAGCACGGTTTCGCTGCGGCAAAAATCGGGAATGGCGGCAACGGCTTCGGCAACGGTGAAGAAATCGCCCGACCCATCCTTCGCAACGACCAAATCGGGAATTTGCAGATGCGCAGCCAATTCGGGCACAGCATCGGGCAGCTCGGCCGCCAGCATCCGCGCCAGCGTGCGGGCACCGCGTACATTGAGGTGGGTATCGTCCTGACGGCCGTTGGGATAGAGCGGGCACGTTCCGGGCTCCACCCACATGAAGCAAGCCCGCGAGGCTTCGTCGCCCATCTCGGAAACCCACTTCCGCGTGATTTGCTCGGCGTCGATGAACGCCACGTGCTCTTCGGCGGCAATCCGACGGCAGGCCGTGAGGTAATCGCCGTGCGTATCGGTCAACGTACCGTCGTCGGCGAAATGACGGCGCACGATAGGCGTCAACAGCACGGGAATAGCCTCTTTTTCGCGCGTCTCGCGGATGTAACGACGCAGATTCTCGGCGTAAACGTCGGGACCGGCATAGCGCTCAGTCTTGATTTTCTGGTCGTTGTGTCCGAATTCGATGAACACGTAGTCGCCGGGCTGCAATTTGTCGTAAATCGGCGTCCAACGTTTTTCCTCGCGGAACGAGCGCGACGAACGGCCGTTGACAGCGTGATTTTCGACGATAATCGTCTCGTCGAACAGCGGCTGGAACATCTGGCCCCACCCGCGTTCGGGATTCTCCTTGTCGAGTTTTTTCGTCGCGCAGGTCGAATCGCCGATAAGGTAGACGTGCGTCGGTTCAGCAGCGGCAACGGCCGCCCACAAACCGCAAAACAAGATGATGAACAGAAAACGTTTCATTTAGGTTCGGTCTATTTTCAGGTCAATGTTTCGGTTATCGTACTCGCTCCACGCGAATGGGTTTCGCTGCGGTTGCGACCGTTTCCAGTCCATGCAGCAGGCATTCGTCGTCGCTCTTGCCGTCGAGCCAGCGGCTGCGGCGCCACAGCATCTCGAAATCGTAGTCGATATGACCGTGATCGTCGGGCTGCAGCTGGAACAAGTAGCTGGTCTCGTCATCCTGCTCGCCGACAATCTGCGCCTGCGGCACGGCAATCGCCAAGGCGACGCTTTCGCGCTGCCATTTGAGCGTATCGTTTTCGGGGAAATCGCAGCCGAACACACCGGCTTTGCCCGCTCCGCGCAGCACGCGGTGCTCGGCCATTTTCATGACGCCCGTCGTGAAGACCAGCCCCGTGTAGTGGCCCTCGAAACGGTTTTCGACGTGCACGTCGCTATGACCGGCATACAAAATATAACGCGATGTCATAGCGATTTCGCGGCCGCCATAGTTCCACCCCTCGACGCGCATTTCGACCACCGTCCGCACGGGGCCTTTGGCCAAAATGCGGGCCTCGCGACGCTTGAAGTCGGTGATATGGGTCATGCGGCCTTTGTCGGCATCCCAGCCTTTGAGCGTTCCGACGCCCACCGACCCGAACACACGCAGGTTGTCGTATCCGAAACCGTCGGCCAGCTGTTCGGGCGTCGAATACCACATCGACTGCGCCAGTTCCAGCTGCGGCGTCTTCTTGCCGTAGGTGTCGATGGTCTGTTTCTTGTCGAAATAGACCCGATAGGCGGCATACTCCGACTCGAAAGCCGGGCCGTGATGATGCAGCCGACGATACATATCGTCTTTCGTCGAGGCGAGCGTATCGGCCGCCTGCAAAGTGTCGGCGCTTTTGAGCCACATCTGCGCATGTACGCGGCTCGGATAGGTGCGTTTGGCGGGCTTAGCCGAATAGACGACCTTGAAATCGCGCCGACCGTAGAAATCGGAGACGAACGTCAATTCGTCCAATTCGCGGTCGAGCTGCGACGCAATTTCGCCGTCGGAACTCGTTACGACGGCGCTTTGCGCCCAAGCGGGCACATCGGGAATCACCACCGGACAATCGCGGCGCCACCCGTCGACCGTCACGCGGTAGACATGCGTCCGTTTTTTCGGCGTGCGGGCCTCCGAGCGGCCGAAACTGCACAACGTGCAGATTGCCAACGCTAATAATAAAATTCGTTTCATGGTTTTATTCGTTTAAGTTCGTGTTTTTCTCATCGTTTGCGGAGTGCGATGCCGTTCCGAACGACTGCCGCATCATCGCTTCCAGCTCCGCACGGCTGCGCAAAACATTCGTCGGCCAAACGTCGCCGAAGGTCTGCAAATCGGCTATCGGGAGCACGTCCACCGCGTTTTCGTCCGCCCGTTCGAGCCGAAGCCCCAACGTTTCGGCGAAAAACGCATAGACCGCCTGCCGTTTATTCGGGCCGAAATCGTGCTTTTCATCCGCCAAATGCACGTTACGCAGGCAATCGGCCGCCCCATAGAAATCCCAAATTCGCCGCAGGTAGGGATACTCCAGCGTGGGGTACGAGGCCGTCCAATCGCCGCCGTCGCTCACCGTGAGCACGGGTCGCGGAGCCATCGCCGCCGCCAGAATTTCGGGCATGCAGCTGCCGCCCGCCGCCAGCGTCACGGGCCGTCCGCTCTCGCACGGACAGCCGCCGTCGAAGTGCGAAACCAAATGCACCACCGGAGCCAATGCCGCGAACCGGCCGTCGACCGCCGCCAGCATCAGGGCATGCGTCGCTCCGCCCGAACCGCCCGTAGCGGCCATACGCGCAGGGTCGATGTCCTTGCGGGTCGCCAGCATCCAATCCGTAACCATTTTCGACCACAATACCTGCACCTGCATGGCATAAGAGGCCGTATGGGCATCGAGCCCGACCTGTCGTTCGGATTCGCCCCAGCCGAAAATATCCATATCGACCGCCACCGCCCCCATGCGGGCCAGCGAGGCCATCAGCAGCTGGTGGTCGGGGCGATACCGTCCGTCGGGCCAGTGACCGGACGGCGCGACAATCAACGGCCGTTTCGGCGTACCGCCTTTCCGTGCAGGCACCGGCGCATAAATCGTCCCGCACACGTATAGTCCCGGCAAGGTTTCGAGCGCAAAATTCTGCGTCGTGTAGCCGTCGTGCCGCCGCACCGCGCCGCACACCGACGCCGGACGCGCAGGCACGGCCTGCAAAAAAGGTTCGAGGGCCAATGCCGTCCGTACGTCGGCAAGCACCCGTTCGCGACGGCGCTCCCACGCCTCGCGACCGTCGTACTGCGCCGAAAGCCATGCAAGCAATTTTTCGCCGTCGGCCACCGTGCGGCGGTAGTATTCATAGGGTTGGACGACGATTCGCCGCCCCTCGTCTTTCCAAACCAGCCCCAGCGGACGGGTCACGTTGTCGAGCGTTTCGGACAGCGAATAGGGTCGCACTCGGAATGGGGCCCACACCACTTCCACCGTATCGGCATCGAGCCGTTTGCAGACGATGCGCGCCCCGAAGCGTTTGCCGACCTCGTCCAGCACCTCCGCCAACGAGCGCGCAAAAGGTGCCACACCCGACAAATCGGACGACGGCACAATCTCCTGCGCAGTGGCACTGCCGCCCAAAAGCAGCAGCCAAGCGATAGTGAATACGAAGCGTTGCAACATTCGTCGGAATCGAAATGAAATAATGCCAAAGATACGAATAAGCGAGGGCAAACCCAAATTTATTTGGAGTTTGCCGAGCGAAAGTATCTAAGGCGAAGCCAAAGATAGAAATTTTGCGGGTTATTCTTGGCAGTTCGGCAAAAAGATTCTATATTTGCACACCGTTTCGCGGCGTCCGCGCCGTCGGCAGGCGGTTCCCGGAGAGGTGGGTGAGTGGCTGAAACCACCGGTTTGCTAAACCGACGTACGGGTCAATCCGTACCACGAGTTCGAATCTCGTCCTCTCCGCTACCCGATTCAGTTCGGCCGTGCAAAGCCGAATGTCTCAACAAAAAGCCCCGCAAAACTCAGGTTTGCGGGGCTTTTGCGTGTACAAAATACGGATATTTTCAGGCAGTCGGAATACCGAACAAGCGTTCCAACCGCTCACTGTGCGCCAATTCGTCCGCAGACAGGGTGCACAACTGCGGCGGGTCGATCAACATCGCCCGATCGGCGAACGAAAGCACCAAATCCAACTCGTGGGTCGAAAAAAGAATACATTTCCGCTCCTCGTGCGCCAACCGCCGAAGCAACGACACCAATTCGCGGCGGCCGGGCAAATCGAGAAACGAAGTCGGCTCGTCAAGCACGATGACGGGCGTATCCTGCGCCAAAGCGCGCGCAATCATCACCCGCTGGCACTCGCCGTCCGAAATCCGATTCATCGGACGACGGGCGAACGCCCCCATTCCGACCGCCTCCAACGCGCGGGCGACCATGTGCCGGTCTTCGTCCTGCATGCGGCCGAACCAGTTGGTGTAAGGAGCACGGCCCAGCGCGACGACATCCTCGCAACGCAGGTTGGCGACCCGCACCCGCTCCGTCGCGACGAACGCCACCGTCCGCGCCAGCCGAGCCGGAGTCATCGCCGCCAAATCGCAACCGTCCAACCGCACCGCACCGTCCAACGGGCGTTCCAAGCCGCACACGGTACGCAGCAACGTACTTTTCCCCGTGCCGTTGCGACCGATGAGAGCCGTCAGTTCACCGGCTGCCAGCGTCGCCGTAACCCCGTCGAGCAATTTCCGCCGACGATACCCCACCGACAAATCCACCAGTTCGATCATGCCATACTCTTGTTTCGCACGACGACCCACACCACAATCGGAATGCCCAACAGCGCCGTAACCGTATTGACGGGCAGAGTCAGCGTTTTCGACACGATGTCGCACACGAGCATCGCCACGCTGCCCGTCAGGGCCGAAGCGGGCAGCAACACGCGGTGGTCGGCCGTTACAAAAACATTGCGCGCCACATGCGGCACGGCCAGACCGACGAATCCGATCGGGCCGCAAAACGCCGTGACCGTTCCGGCCAGCAACACCGTCGAGAAAAATATCCAGAGCCGCGCATGCCGCACGGAAAGCCCCATCGTGCGGGCGTAATTCTCGCCCAGCAACAACAGATTGAGCGGTTTGGTCGTCGCGACGGCCAGCACCAACCCCAACCCGACGGCCGGAGCGAGCAACGCCAGCTGTTCGGCTGTCACATCGCCCAACGACCCCATCGTCCAAATGACAAACGATTTCAAAGCCGTTTCGTCCGAGAGGTATTGCAGAATCTGCACGACGGCCCCCACGCCCGACGAAAACATCATGCCCAAAATCAGAATGACCATGATGTCCTTGATTCGGTTCGACAACGCCGCAATCAGCAGCAGAATCGCAGCCGCTCCGACCCATGCCGCGCCCGCCATGCCCAATGCCGAAAAGGCGACCTGCCCCGACGCACCCAACAACGGCAGGCCGAGCAGAAAAAGCGCGACGCCCAAACTCGCGCCGGAACTGACGCCCAACACATAAGGCCCTGCCAGCGGATTGCGGAACAGGGTCTGCATTTGCAACCCGCTCACAGCGAGTGCAGCACCGGCGAGCAACGCGACAAGCGCCTTCAACAGCCGAATGTCAAGAACGATGCGGGCCGTCGTCGGGTCGCAATCGCCGCCCATAAGGGCCGCCCCGACATCGCGAACGGAAATGCCGACCGAACCGACCGTCAGGTCGAACAGAAAAAGGCCGACGGTCAGCAGCGCAAGCGATGCAAAAAGCCAACAGGTACGCAGTTTCATCACGTTATTCGAGCTTGCGATAATAGACGAACGGTTCGTCAACCAGTTCGGGGTGGAATATCTTTATCAAATCGCGCAACACGAGGTCGGGATGGACAACGCCCGATTCCCAAAAATCGTTTCCGCCCGAAGGATTCAGCCGCCGGTCGCAGTTCCACACCGCCCCATTTTGCACGCATGCGACATCAGCGAATTTCGGTACGGCACGCCGCAATTCCGCCAGCGTCGAGCAGGCGCCGGTATTGAGCCACACATCGGCACCGTCCACCAAAAGGCGGGCTTGTTCGAGGTCGACCGGCAACGAACGGTTCGAAGTATTCGCCCGATAGACGTACTCCCCGCCGGCATCGGCAATCAGACGGGCCATATAGCTGCCGGTCGATGCCATGAACCACACGTCGTTGTAGGGGGTGTTGAGCATCACGCGCGGGCGCACGGAGGTAGCTTGGGCTGCCTTGTGCTTCAACGCATCGTAATGTTCGGGAATCGCCCGAAAAACCGCTTCCGCCGCCGGTCGTTTGCCGACCAGTTCGCCGATAGCCACCAGCCATTCCGCCTTGCCGAGCGGCGATTCTTCGAGATACTCGCCGATATAGACGAACGGAATGCCCAGCTCCCGCAGCTTCGGCTCCATTGCACTGGCCCCACCGACCCCATACAGCAACACGAGGTCGGGAGCAAGCGCGACGAGCCGTTCGTAATTCACGTTTCCGTCATAGCCGACATCGAGCACCTTGTCGCGATTTTCAACGACATACGGATTGGAAATGAAGTCGATGCCCGACACTCCCACTACGCGGGCCACTTCGCCCAACGCATCGAGCAAAGCCACATGCGAAGAGGACATGCAGACGATTCGGCACGCCTCTCCCGTCAGCACTTGCCCGTCGAATCCGGCCGGAACTTCATCTCCGCCGCGAAGAATCAGGAGCTTTGTCTCGGAACTCTCACCACCCTGCCACGAGGCCGTAACACGCAGCAGACGGCTATCGAAGCATTGCGCTCCCAACAGCTCGAATCCCGACGCATAACGCGGCTCATATATTCGTTCGGTAAAGCCGGACAAATCCGACTGCTGCCGACCGCACGCCGCCAGCAGTACTGCAACTGCCGTCAGAAAAATATACCGAACGCTTTTCATGATTCGAATGACTCTGCACAGAATCGATACAATGCAACAAAACGACACCGATTTTTATCGTTCAGCCCGCATGGGATTTTCCAAAAAATCTTTGTATGAAAGACGAATGCCGTCTTCCAATTCGGTCTTATAGGTCCAACCGAATGATGCGGCCTTACTTACATCAAGCAATTTGCGCGGCGTGCCATTCGGGCGTGAAGTATCCCACCGTATTTCACCTTCATAACCGACAACTTTCGCAACGAGTTCAGTAAGTGACTTGATAGACAACTCTTTTCCCGTTCCGGCATTCACTATCTCGTTTCCCGAATAATTGTTCATCAGAAAAACACACAAATTCGCTAAATCGTCGACATAGAGAAA
Source organism: uncultured Alistipes sp. (assembly GCA_947178455.1). Taxonomy (GTDB): domain Bacteria; phylum Bacteroidota; class Bacteroidia; order Bacteroidales; family Rikenellaceae; genus Alistipes. The sequence continues at coordinate 11,035 of CAMWYI010000004.1, forward strand.
CTCCCGCAGCGGACTCCCGTCGCCCCAACAAGTAACAAAAGGCAATCCCTGCACCTTCGCCTCGTGGAAACGACGAATCAAAGCCGGAAGCACATGACTATGTTCAGGGTGGTAATTATCGTTCGGACCGTAGAGGTTCGTCGGCATAACGCTGATATAGTCCGTGCCGTACTGCCGATTCAAATACTCGCAATACTTCAAACCGGAGATTTTGGCCAACGCATAGGCTTCATTGGTTTTTTCCAACTCGGAAGTCAACAGACACGATTCTTTCATCGGTTGCGGTGCCAGACGCGGATAGATACATGAAGACCCCAAAAATTCCAGTTTCTTGCACCCGTTCTGCCAAGCCGCATGAATGACATTCATTTCCAGCATCATGTTCTCGTACATAAAATCCGCCAACGCACGCTCATTGGCGATAATCCCCCCGACTTTAGCTGCCGCAAGAAAAACGTATTCGGGTTTTTCAGTAGCGAAAAACTTTTCAACCGCATCTTGCCGAATCAAATCCAACTCCTTATGCGTACGAGTGATAATCTGCGTATATCCCTGCCGTTGCAGTTCGCGCACGATTGCAGAACCGACCATGCCACGATGTCCCGCAACATAAATTTTTGCATTTTTTTCCATGATACAGGTCTCGGTTATTTGACGATACCCTTTTCAAGGTATGCCGCCAGATTGGTTTTAACATGCTCGCTTTCGCGTTCAACAGCCACTTTCGCCATATCTGCCTCAACCATGATTTTCACTAACTGTTCAAACGTCGTTTTCGTGGGATTCCACCCCAATTCGCGTTTGGCTTTCGACGGATCACCCCACAAATTCACGACGTCCGTCGGACGATAGAAATCGGGCGAAACTTCGACAAGTACTTTACCCGTCGCTTTGTCGATACCCTTTTCATTTGCTCCCTCGCCCTCGAATTCGAGTTCAATCCCGACACAATGAAACGCCAACTGGCAGAATTCACGCACCGAATGTTGTTCTCCCGTAGCAATGACAAAATCTTCGGGCTTTTCGTTTTGAAGAATCATCCACATACACTCGACATAATCTTTCGCATAGCCCCAGTCACGCAACGACGAAAGATTACCGAGATACAATTTATCCTGCTTACCCTGTGCGATGCGAGCTGCCGCCAAAGTGATTTTGCGCGTTACAAACGTTTCGCCTCGACGCTCCGATTCGTGATTGAAAAGAATGCCGGAACAACAGAACATGTTGTAAGCCTCACGATATTCTTTGATAATCCAATAGCCGTACAATTTAGCAACCGCATAGGGACTGTACGGATGGAAAGGGGTTTCTTCATTCTGCGGCACCTGTTCGACTTTCCCGTAGAGTTCGGACGTTGAGGCCTGATAGATTCGACACGTTTCGGCCAACCCGCATTGACGTACCGCTTCCAAAATACGCAGTACACCAGTCGCGTCGACATCCGCCGTAAATTCCGGCGCATCGAACGACACCTGCACATGACTTTGCGCCGCAAGATTATAGATTTCATCGGGACGGACCTTACCAATCACCTGAATCAAACTCATCGAATCGCCCAAATCCGCATAATGCAGATGAAAATGCGAATGCCCCTCCAAATGAGCAACTCGTTCACGAAAATCGACGGACGAACGACGGATTGTTCCATGCACCTCATAACCTTTTTCCAATAAGAACTCGGCTAGAAACGAACCGTCTTGCCCCGTGATACCGGTAATCAAAGCAGATTTCATACTCTTTATTATCTTAAAAATTTTTTATACAAAAAAATACGCAATTTATTAGGAATTAACCTAAAACACAATCTAATACCTACATTTCGAATGTATTGCGAAGGTGTTATAAATCCAATTTTTAATAATCGATACTGAAATCGAATTTCCGATTTTACATAGCGTAAACCTCCACGGCGCCTAAACATATCTGGGGATGTACGAAACCAAAGCAAAGATTGCGGTATATTATAAAACTGAGCTCCTTGAGTTAACATACGAACCCATAACCAATAGTCTTCCAGTAAAAAACAATGTTGATACCCACCGACCTTTTCCACTACAGATTTTCGGAACATTACTACCGGATGATTAATAGGGCATCGACTTTTTGCATAATGATATATATCCACATGATTTTCAGGAACTTTTCGCGTTTGGAGTTTTTCCAATGGATAATTCCCAAATTCCGTAACCCATGCACCAACGACATCTACATTCGAATGGTATTCTAAATAAGAAAGTTCTATAGAAAAACGGTTCGGCATAGCAATATCATCACTATCCATCCGCGCCACAATATCATAAGAGCAATTTTTCAATCCTTCATTCAATGCCACCCCCAGCCCTTGATTAGTAGGTAATACAACCGTTCTCAAAGGCATTTCTCTCATCGCTTTTTCAATTACATCATCCAATTCCTTTGTTAACGGACCATCTTTTACCAAAACTATTTCGGTAGGTTTTAAAGTTTGTTCATGCCAAATACTACGAAGAGCCTGTCTCAAAAATACCGGATGTTCTTTATAAAAAACCGAGATTAAAACAGAAAACTGTTGCATATTAAATCCCACGAATTAGTGTTTTAATTATTAAATAACACAAATTATCATTTACGAAACAATGCTTTTAGACCTCGAATTAAGGAAACAACTTTATTATGACCGACACGACCTAAAATATAATATAAAATAATATGAATGTCTTTGTTGAGAGTATACCTCAATCCTTTAGGGATCCATTTCCCATCAAAATGGTGTATGCAATATGTTTTATCGGATAAATTTATCTTTCCGATATTATAATTCTTAGGCGAAAAATAATAATATGGTTTAACCTCTATATTTTTTTCTTTCTTTATAATAGATTTAATCAATAACGGGACAGGTTGCATATCAAAGGTACCATCGGATTTAATAAATGACCGATTTTCATAATACATAAGACATTTTCTTATCCAATCACACCCCTTTTCTACACCAATAACCGCTGCCTCGATATCTCCACTGACTTCTGTACCTATTATTTCTTTGCTATTTAGAAGTCGGTCAAAAGGTTTCAGAACTTCTACATCCATATCCAAATAAATTCCACCAAAATTATATAAAGCATAAAATCTTATATAATCTGCCGCAAATGCATATTTTTTATTTTCATAACTCTGTTTTAACCAAACATTGGAATTAATATCTATTCGATGCGTATCCCACAACATCATTTCATAATCCGGCAAGATCTTCCGCCAAGATTCCAAACATTTGATATTCAAAGGCGAATACGAATCGCCACTAAGCCAACAAAAATGAATTATTTTAGGTATCATAAATATTTCCCAATTTTTAGATATTGAAAATCTCTATTTTTACACGACATTATCAATAATTTCAAATACGATATCAACGCAATAATCCAAATACCATTAGCATTTCTTTTCCTAAAATATAGCATTCTGCTCATCAATAAATGTTTAGTCTTAAACAAGCTGGAAGAAGAAGATTTGCTTAATAAATGCAATATGGAAATCTGAGGAAGTACCCAAAAAGAAAAACCATGCTGTCGTATCCTATAACACAAGTCCGTTTCTTCGAAATACAAAAAATAATCTTCATCAAATCCGCTAACTTGCTTGACAACATTTTTTCTTAAATACATGCAAACTCCTAAAATATGCGGAACTTCCTGGGGTATAGTAAAATTCACCGCAAGACCCAAAGTATGCGACAAACGATATTTTGATGGGAGTATATGAGACATGCCCAAAGCATTTAACAAAAAATACTTAATCGTGGGAAAATTTCCATAAGTTGCTTGTTTGCTACCATCTTCAAATAGAATTTCTGGGGTTACTCCACCACAAGATAAATCATTATCCATAAACTTCTCCATAACCGAAATTATGTCTTTTTGGACAATAGTGTCTGAATTGAGTAATAATAAATATTCATATCGGGAAACAGAAATTCCTTGATTATTCGCATATCCAAACCCTTTATTTTCTGTGTTTTTAATACATCTGACTTCCGGAAAATTTTTTTCCAACATCTGGATAGACCCATCCGTCGAAGCATTATCTATAACAATAATCTCCCACACGGATTCTGTCTGGGTAGCATATATCGAATTTATACAATTGAACAACAAGTCTTTAGTGTTGTAATTCACTATAATTATCGATGTCCCCACGTTTCGTAATATATAAAACTAAAATTATCAGAATCAACACAATGGGCATCGTTATCAAAAACGAATCCACAGATGCAATACATAACACCGGGTCCACTTCGGCCGACAATAAACAAATATACATATAGACCCAAGCAATCTTTATCCAAACAGAATCTTTTTCGGGCATATGATATAATCGATTATACACTTTTCCCAATAGGCCACCTATGCATGCAGAAAACAATAGGCTGAAATATGGTCCCATGTAATATAGCCCAAAAACATTATGCCGTGCATTACATCCCATTACAAGATCCGATTGACTGAGAGCGGAAAAAAGGTACCGGCCCAACGGATCCGGTAAATTATCCCATGAAACCAAACGGAATGCCCCTAAAAAATCAGCGAACAAAGCCGTAAACCAATTCCCCTCCGGTGCTACAGCATAGATTGTATCATTGGGATATGACTGCCAATAAACATCACCATAAAACACCACCCTTTCCAAAAGCAACTGACAAGCAAGACTTACAGAATCATATTTGATATACAATCCTAATATTGTCACAGACATCACTCCAACGAACAAGTATTTTGTATTCAAAGAAAGTGATTTAATTTTATGATTAACAATCAAATAACATATATAATATGAAACGATAGTCAATACACCTGATTTTGAACCGGATAGTATCACAAAAAGCAATACACACGCAAAATATAAAATAATATACTTCTTTATAAATCTATAATTTTTATTCCAGAAATAAAAAGATAAATAAACTGCAATAAATCGTAATACCGTTATAAATCTGTTAATAAGGCCAAAGCCGCTTCCGCCAATAAAAGTTTCCAATCGAGATTCCTTTAATAAAGGGATCCCTTCCACTTCATATACAACGAATTGAAGCAAACAATCCAAACATGCTATCAACACATATACTCCCAATAAACTTCTGTCATTATCAGTGGAAATTATGATTTTCGTTTTTTGTAACTTTTTTTTACGAGCATAAAAACAAAAAGAAAGAATGTACGAAGTTTGTGTTAATATATAACTAAAAAAATAAAATGATTTTATTAAATCACACCAAAATAGAAAACTGACGGTGGCAAACCCGATTGCAGATCCCAATAATGTAATAAATAGAGGATCTAAAATATTTAAGACATACTTCCTGAAAATGAAATAATATATGCAAACACTAAATAATAAATTCAATATATATAATTCCAAATGATCGCTTAACACCAATAAGAACTCATAGTTGTTCATACAAAAAGACTTTGATTAAAGTTCTAATTCGTCGAGCTATAATATATGGATAACAATACCAAGGGAGGAATTTCCTCATTATATTAAAACGATCTTTCTCAAAACAAGAATCAACACAATTCGAAGAAGTACTATCGTCATTATATTTGGCAATAACTATTGGAACGTACTTAAAATTTATTTCTTTCCATGCTTTCAGATTAAGATAATAATCAGCCAAATATTTATATCTCAAATTGAAGCTATTCGTCTTGAGATAGATTGTCGGATAGAAAGTTGCCTGATGAGGTATATTTCTAACAACCATTTGGAAAGATGAAAATCTGCCATTATATATTCTTCTTCTTTTTACCATATATACATTACCATAATAAATAGCTTTTCCATCAATCCTATGTGCTATTTGCAAAATGGCATTATCCAATAATTGATCATCGGAACCTATAAAATATATATAATCACCACTTGCTTTTTCGATACCTTTATTCATGGCATCATAGATGCCTCGATCCGATTCGCTAACCCAATAAGCGATTTTATCAGAGTACTTTTTTATAATATCGACAGTCCCGTCCGTACTTCCTCCATCAATAACGATATACTCAATATGCGAATACGTCTGGTTGACGACCGACAATATCGTCTGTTCTATCGTTTCAACAGCGTTGAAAGAAACAGTCACTATCGAAATTAACGGTTGAGTAGTCATGAAGATTTATCAATTTCCTTGCATTAAAGCCAACATCTTAGAACAATATGCGTCGTCCCAAGTATAACGAGTATAAAATTTTTTGGAATTTCCAACCAAACGGAGGTATTCGGATTCGTTATTCATTAGCATTGTAATTTTTCTTACAATCGCATCGACATCTACCGGATTCACAAAAATTGCATTTTCCCCGTCCGACAAAATTTCCGTCGCACCGACACTTTTGCTGACTATCACCGGCAATCCGCAACTCATTGCCTCGAATACAGCCAATCCCCAGCTCTGATCAATATTAATAAAAATAAAAATATCAGCGTCTTCATGCAAAGACATAAAAGTAGATTCATCCACCTGCCCATGAATTGAAACATTTTGTTGCAGCGATTTTTCCTTTACGAGCGATTTTATTTTATCGGAATATACGACGTTCAAATCTGTCGATCCTATGATATCCAAATGAACATCTATACCCTCACTCAACAACTTCTCTACGATCATCAACTGCGTTTCATAATTACGATAAGGGAAAAAGACTCCAGACGAAAGGATTCTTATACCGTTATTGCGAAATCTTTGCAAAGACGCATCTATATTACGATTGACCAAAATTGGTTCTATTCCGCAGTAAAAAACAAAGGCATCACGATTGAAGCATTGTTTCACTCGGTCTCGATTCTTGCTTACATTAACTGAGAATGCAGTAATAATCGACTGAAATAAAAGAATATATTTGCAAATGAATCGATGTTTATAAGTTTGGGATTGTTTATTAAACACTCCTACTCGGAAACATGCGGGAAGATCATTTATTTGCCAATACACTCTCTTGCCAATGAATGCAGGCAGATACAATTCAAAACCGCAATCATGAATATTGACAACAGTCGCCGGTTTCAATAATCTTCGTAAAGTGTATATATCTTTAATTAAATGATATACTTTGCCAATCAACCCATGCTTTTGAGCTTGCGGAAATAAAACGATTTTCGACGAGAATTTTTGAAAATCTGGATATGTTTTCGTAAAATCCACACGTCTAGTTATTATATAAAACGCGACCTCCTGACGCACCATATATTCTATCAACTTCAAGAACTGTTTGTGCGTACCGCCCCTTATATCCAGTTCATTTATTAAAAATGCAATCATTGTTGATTTTTAATTTTATGATACGTATCAATACTTTGTTTAATGCAAACATCCATATTGAAATATTCCCATTGGCCAAACCGTCCAATAGAAATGAGACCGACAGATTTCAAATAATCCAAAATCACCCCTACCGCCTTGTCTCGATTCTCATCAAATACGACATAGGCGTGATCCGAAACGTGATAATCAAGCGGCCGGATTAAAAACGGATCGCGTGCCCCTTGTTCAACCATTTCTTCGTAGCTTCTAGCTCCGACACACTCCGTTATCGTATAATTTTTATTAGGCAAATAATAATTGCCGATATGAATATAGCGATGAAAAATAGAATCGTTCGACGGTTGATAAGTCCATGTATCTTTAGTCGGGCGGCTTTCCCATAAAACATTGGAGACCTTGTTATATTTCAACTGTCTTGCACAATCCAAAACGAACTGAGGAACATCAACCAAGCAAAAAGGCAATATGTTCAAAGGTATTGTACTGATTACCAAGTCAGCCTCATATTGCACATTTACCAACCATTTGTTTCCGTTACGTTTTATCTCCCGAACCGATTCATTACAAATGATATTCAACCCACACGATAATGCATTGATAAAAGTCTGTTGGTCATTGGAATTGGGGTAATAAAATTGAGCATGGGGCATGGTATCTACACGTTTCTCTATTAATGATTCAAAAAAAACTTTTTTATTAGGAAAAGGTAGTTTATCTTGAACCCATTGAGAACTCATTTGCATAGGAGAACGTCCCCATATTTTTGTATTATAAGGAATAAAATATAAATCACTCAGTTTATTGCCAAATTTTTTCCGAAACCATTCTTCCAAATTCAGATAGTGATTATCATCCCGAGCAGATAGGAAATCTTGCGTTATTTCAAAAGCCAAATCAGGGTCATGGTCATATATCTGACGTACAGAATATTCAATCGGATAATCAATGTTATACGAACCTATATTGATCGTCGATTTACGTGTTATCTTATGCCATTGGTCCTTGTCTAAAATATCGAAAACAAAAGACATGACATCGGGGTATTTGGAATTAAAACAATGTCCACCTACCATATGATAAGTAACATTTTCAACCTGTTTGGTTTTAGCGATTCCCCCTATTTGAGAATCTTTTTCCAAAATCGTTATATCATGCTCTTCATGCAATAGTTTCCCTATGGATAAACCGGTAATGCCTGCTCCTAAAATCAAGATTTTCATTCTATAAACTTTTATTTATTCCAAACTCCCATCGCTCTCTTATTGATGATTTTCCAACATTGAACGGGACTACCGATTGCACTAATAAATAGACACAAGCACAATGCAACAAGAACCCCCACAACTCCAAAACTTTTACCGCACCATATAGCCAACGGAACAAATAAAAAACCTTGTACAACAGACAGAATCAACTGTATGTGTAATTTCCCAATTCCATTAATCATATAAGCAAAAATATTATTCCAATTCACAATACAGACATAAACAGCACAAAAAAACGACAATGATATCGGTATTTCTATTTCCGCTCCCACCCATACTGCATAGACATAAGGAGAAATGATGAACATCGCAATTGCCAGCACTACAAAGCCTACCCAAACAAATACAAGATTTCGGATAATCGTGCGTATCCACATCATATCATTCAACGCATATGCCTCTGTTATTGCCGACCAAAACGGAGTTATCACAATCGTAAAACCCATTGTCAATATGGAGAAATACTTAAAAGCTATATTGTACGGAGTAACTTCCTGAGGACCAAATAAGTTGGATATGATTAAATTGGATGTCATAAAAACGACCAAACAGGCAATCTGAATCACAAAAAACTTTCCGCCTAACGATACCAACGTTCCGAAATATCTTTTCTTTATCCATTTCCAACTCGGTGCGATCTCTCTGTATACCTTAAATGTTATCGGACATGCTAAAATGTATATGAAAGCGGGAACAAGAGAAAAAACTATTGACACCGTTTTCAATGATCCTGCTGTAATTTTACTACAAACAAGAATGATCACCAATGAAAATAGATTTCCTAAAAAGACCAATAAATCATTCACAGCAGGCACTTGATATGCCATATAGACATTTCCCACCAATTTGAATAAAAAGCCAACACAAAAAAAAGACAGAACAAGAGTAATGATTGAATTCAAATCCGGTATTTTCATTGCATCAACATTCAATATCGAATACCAATCAATCCAATAATGCAAGAAAAAATACAAAAAATAAAATATAAGAATAATCACCACCATATAAAAAAAGGCAGTACTCACATATATTTTTGCCAATTTCAAATCATTGACAGCCAATGCTTCTGTCAATTTATTCCGCAATCCGTTTCCCAGTCCTATGTCAAAAATATATATCCATGATAGAACAGAACTCAACGTCAACCAAATGCCATATTCATAAGAATTCAAATAATCGAGAGTGATCGGTACGATAAATAATGACACCAATATCGACCCGCCTTTCAATAAAAAGGAAAATATGATGTTTTTCAGGGCCTTGCCACTCCGTAGATCCAAATTCATTAGCATATATTATATCATTGAGCGTACATCTCCTCGTAATACTTCTCGTATTCGCCGCTGGTGATGTTGTCCATCCAAGCCTGATTGTCGAGGTACCACCGCACGGTCTTTTCGATGCCCTCCTCGAACTGCAACGACGGCTCCCAACCGAGCTCCCGCTGCAATTTCGACGAGTCGATAGCGTAACGCAAATCGTGACCGGCACGGTCGGCAACGTAGGTAATCAAGTCGAGCGAATAACCCTCCGGATTGCCCAACAACCGGTCGACAGTCTTGATGACCACTTTGATGAGGTCGATATTTTTCCACTCGTTGAATCCGCCGATGTTGTAGGTTTCGGCAACTTTACCTTCGTGGAAAATCAGGTCGATGGCCCGCGCATGGTCTTCGACATAAAGCCAATCGCGCACATTCTCGCCTCGGCCATAAACAGGCAACGGCTTGCGGTGGCGGATGTTGTTGATAAACAACGGAATCAGTTTTTCGGGAAACTGATAAGGCCCGTAATTGTTCGAGCAGTTCGTGACGATGGTCGGCATGCCGTAAGTATCGTGGAACGCACGCACGAAGTGGTCGCTGCTCGCTTTGCTCGCACTGTACGGACTGTGCGGATTATACTTCGTATCTTCGTAAAAAAACTCTTTGCCGTAGGCCAAGTGGTGCTCGCTCGACGAAGCAGTCGTCGTAAACGGCGGTTCGACGCCTTCGGGATGCGTCAGCTCCAGCGCACCGTACACTTCGTCCGTCGAAATATGATAGAACCGTTTGCCTTCGTATTTTTCCGGCAGACTTTCCCAATAGAGTTTGGCCGCCTGCAACAGCGTCAGCGTACCCATGACATTGGTGCGCGCGAACGTAAACGGATCTTTGATGCTGCGGTCGACATGGCTCTCGGCCGCCAAATGAACGATGCCGTCGATGCGATACTGTGCGAGCACTTCCTGCATCTTCTCGAAATCGCAAATATCGGCTTTCACGAACGCATAATTGGGTTCGTTTTCGACATCTTTCAGATTGGCCAGATTGCCGGCATAGGTCAATTTGTCGAGATTGACGATGCGGTAATCGGGATATTTTTTAACGAACAGCCGCACGACATGCGAACCGATGAATCCGGCACCGCCCGTTATCAGGATACTGCGCTTCATGAATGGAATTTTTTAATTCAGCAAAATCAACTCTTTTCCGTCAATCGCCCGATACATTCTGCGAGTGAGTCCGTCCAGTGGGGAATCCGAATGCCGAACGTCTCTTTGATTTTCGTCTTGTCCAACACGGAATAGGCCGGACGCCGTACTTTCGAGGGAAATTCGTCGGAATGACACGGCCGAATGTCGCACGCTATATGCCCCGCGAGTTTCGCAATCTCGCGGGCGAAATCGTACCACGAGCAGACCCCCTCGTTCGAGTAGTGGTAAATTCCCTCGTTCCGTTCGTATTTGCGATGCTCGACGATGTCGAAAATCGTTTCTGCAAGGTCGCGCGCATAGGTCGGTGTTCCGGTCTGGTCGAAAACCACCTGCACCTGCGGACGGGTGGCAGTCAATTCGAGCATCGTTTTCAGAAAATTCCGACCGAACTCGGAATAGAGCCATGCCGTACGGACAATGACATGATGACAACCGCTCTCCCGAATGGCCTGCTCGCCTCGCAGTTTCGTTTCGCCATAAATGCCGGTGGGCGTTCCCTGCTGCTCCTCTCGGCAAGGCATATTGTACGGTTCCTTGCCGAACACGTAATCGGTCGAAATGTGGAACAGCCAGCCGTCCTGCTTCTTAATAGCCCGAGCGAGGTTTTCGACCGCTCGGACATTGAGCCGTTCGGCCGCTTCGCGGTCGTCTTCGGCCTTTTCGACGTTCGTGTAAGCGGCACAGTTGACAATCAAGCGAATATCGTTTTCCGCCACCGTCTTTTCGACCGCCGCTGTATCGGTAATATCGAGTTCGGCAACATCGGTGAAAATGTACCGGTCGGAACTTTCGCGTGTCGCGAGCCGCATTTCGTTTCCGAGCTGCCCGTTCGCGCCCGTCACCAAGATATTCATACTCAATAGAGGTTTTCGCTGTAATCGAACAACCACGCCGCCTCGTTCAGACGGGGATGGTGCCGGTCTTTTTCGGAAAGCAACACCTTGTCGGCCGGAATCCGCCAGTCGATTGCCAAATCGGGGTCGTCCCAAGCAATGGCTCCTTCGGACTGGGGGGCATAGAAATTATCGCACTTGTACTGGAAAATCGCTTCGTCGGAAAGCACCGAGAATCCGTGCGCGAAGCCGCGCGGAATAAAAAACTGCCGGTGATTCTCCTCCGTCAGTTCGACGGCGACATGCTGTCCGAACGTCGGCGAGCCCCGACGAATATCCACCGCGACATCGAGCACCCGTCCCTTGATGACCCGCACCAATTTGGACTGGGCATGCGGCGGTTTTTGGAAATGCAGCCCGCGCAAAACGCCGTAGGAAGATTTCGACTCGTTATCCTGCACGAAACGGACGGAACGAACCTGCTCGCAAAAACGCCTTTCCGAGAAACTCTCGAAAAAATAGCCCCGTTCGTCCCCGAACAAATCGGGCTCGATGACGACTACGCCCAATATCTCAGTTTGGATGACTTCCATTTGCGTAATATATAATTCGATAAATTCGAATTTATTTTAATCTGTATTTGATCTATCATTATTGACGCCACCACCGTAAAAAGCGACAATATCATAATTATCAACAAAATATAACAACCGCCAGTTGTTGAACGAGAAAAAATAATACCGTCTCTATATATATTTTTTATCAATGGATACAACAATGCACTCATTGCTACAGAACTTTGGAACAAATAGATTGCTAATGACGATTGTGCAATTTTATTAATCAGAACACTATTAAACTCTAAATTTTTGAATAAAAGTAACACCGCAACAGCAGACGTTATGACAAGAAAGTTATTATAGTTCGTTATTCTCCAAGCCAAATGGTTGAATCCTAAACGATAGAGCAAATACATACCAGTACCGCAAATCAAAGAACATATGACGTATGTAAGTATTGAATAAATTTTTTTCATCTTTATGTCATATGTCCTTATATATTTGCCAATTGTATAGAGCATGATAAATTGGAATAGCGAATAACCGTTCGTATTAACCGAATGTTGCCATACGAAGCCGAAATAGCAACTTATTACCAGCAGTAAAATAACAAAAAGAGTTATTCGCTGCTTGGACATCCATTCGAAAGCACCGTTTATCAGCGGGGTAAAACACATTAAGAAAAAGTAGTCCGTCATGAACCAATAACGGCCATGTGAAAAGATGAACAGATTGCTGACGGTATGTTTGTAATCGCCGATAACAAAATTATATCCGACATTAAATATCAAGGCATAAAAAGCTATTGACAATAATAATTTCAAGATTTTTTCGGAAGTCGGTTTTAGCCCAAAATAGCCGCTAATCAACACAAATACATTCACTCCTATGATACAAAAACTATTCGCTTCGCAAAACAGCAACATATCGGCCGGAAGTAATACACTTTCTACATCATCCCATTCGAGACTGACGAGATTTAGTCCATGAACGATACAATGATGTACTACAATCAAAAACATCAATAGCAACCGCAATAATTCAAAATTCGAATTGCGTGTTTTTTGATTTTCAATCATTTAGATTCGTCCAATAGTTTCAGCAGGTATTGCCCATAGGGATTTTTCAGCATCGGAGCCGCCAACTCGCGCATCTTGTCGGTCGTAATCCAGCCCTTGCGGTAGGCGATGCCCTCCAAGCAGGCCACTTTCAGTCCTTGACGCTTTTCGATGACCTCGATGTAGGTCGATGCCTCCGACAGCGAATCGTGCGTACCGGTATCCAGCCAAGCGAACCCGCGTCCCAACGTAAGCACTTTCAGCTCCTTATCCTCCAAAAAGCGCTGGTTGACCGACGTGATTTCCAGCTCGCCGCGCGCCGACGGTTTAATCGACTTGGCCACTTCGACCACCTTGTTGGGATAGAAATAGAGCCCCACCACCGCATAGTTGGATTTGGGATTCGCCGGTTTTTCCTCGATCGAAAGGCAGTTTCCGGCCTTGTCGAACTCGGCAACGCCGTACCGCTCCGGGTCGGAAACCCAGTAGCCGAACACGGTCGCCTTGTGCTCTTCTTCGACCGTGCGGACGGCCTCGCGCAACATGGCCGAGAATCCGGGCCCATGAAAAATGTTGTCGCCCAACACGAGGCATGCCGAATCGTCGCCGATGAACTTTTCACCGATGATGAACGCCTGCGCCAGTCCATCGGGCGACGGCTGCTCGGCATACTCCAAACGCAGCCCGAAATCCGACCCGTCGCCGAACAGGCGCTTGAATCCGGGCAAATCCTGCGGCGTGGAGATAATCAGAATCTCCCGAATCCCCGCCAGCATCAGCACCGACAACGGATAGTAAATCATCGGCTTGTCGAATACCGGCAGAAGCTGCTTGGAAACCCCTTTCGTAATCGGATACAGCCGCGTACCGGAACCTCCGGCCAATACGATGCCTTTCATTTTATTGCTCTTTCTTGAATTGCCCTGCCAGCTCTTCGCCGAACAGCACCCATGCCGAAACCACTGCGCCGAACAGCAAAGCGAATCCGATGATAATCAGTATTTTCGCCGGTTTTTCGGCACGCAAAGGCACCGTCGCCGGTTGCAGGATGACATACACCGGCGTCGATTCCTGCACTTTCGCTTTGGCCAGCTGAAGCTGCTGGGCCATTTGATTATAGACCTCGTAATTCAGCGTCATTTCGTTCTGCAAGCGTTCCTGCTCGGTGCGCACCGACCGCAGCACCACGTTCTGGTTCGTATCCATGTAGCGTGCGTAGCGTGCCTGCGCCGCATAGTAGGCGGCTTGGGCTTCGTCATAGAGTTTCTGCGTAAAATCGAGGTCGTGGCGCGCCTTGTTCGTTCGGTAATCGGTGATGTGGTTCTGCAAATTGACCATTACCGTATCGGTCAGCGTCGCGGCGACCAGCGGGTCTTGCATCGTCACGGTCAGCGAGATGACAGAAGTTTTCTTGTCCACCATGCACACGATGCGCTCGGAAAGTTTCTTGACGGCTTCGTGCTCCTTCCGCGTCAGCCGGAACGGATCCACGACAGGCCGTTTGTCCTTGTCCTCTTTCTCCCTGAACAGCGACAGCGTCCAGCCGACGAACTTGAACGGCGCTGCAATCACTGCGCTCCACCATGTCCGGCGCGTGTGCTCCTGCACATAGTCGTACACCGTCGTTTGCAATTCGCCCTTGCGGTCGGTCACCGGCACGTCGAACAGCGCCACCATGAACGGAATCGACTCGACGATGTCGGGATAGAGCGACGGGCTCATGGCGTCTTCGGAAATTCCGCTGCCGATATTGACTCCGGCCAGCGATGCCAAATCGCCCAATCCGCCCAACGACTTTTTGCTGCTGGACAATTCGGGCGCGAGTTTCACCGTCGCACTGTACTCCTTCGGAATGCTGAACGCCACCACGATGCCGACCGCCGCACCGACAGCGGCCCACTTGGCGATACGCTTCCGGGCGTTCCACAATTTGCGGGCCAGCTCCAAGAGGTCGATTTCCTCCTCCTGCGGCACTTGTTCCGTCTGATTCACCGAAAATTCCTTTTCCATCGTTCCGTCGTTATTTCGATAGGGATGCAATCGTCGCCGCCATCGTACCCAGCGAAGCCGCCGAGGTCGTCAGACCCATGATTTCGGACAGGCTGATCGGATTGCGTCTGGGCTTGCTCGGTACGACGATTTCACAGCCGGGTTCGAGCACCATGCCCCGCTTGGCCTGCGCAATCGTCCCGTTCATATAGACCACATAGGCGCGCTTCCGTTTGGCGCGGTCGGCATAGCCGCCCGCCTGCGCGATGTAGTGTTTCAGCTTCTTGCCTTTGTGATAGACCACCGTATTGGGGTTCATCACCTCGCCGTTGATAGTCACCGTGCTGATGTATTCGGGAATGACCAGCCGGTCGCCCTCACGCAGCACCACGTCGTAGTCCGAGCCCGGATTGGCCAACGCCTTGTCCAAGTCGATGCCGACCGTATAGTCGTCGTTGATTTCCAGCCGGGCCATCGAGACCGAATCGCTGCCGCGATTCTGACGCGCCGCACGAATCGTCGCTTCGCGCACGGCCAGTTCTTCGTCGTTCATGCGGCGAATCAACCGGCCGCCCCGCACATAGGCGTCCTCCGTCACGCCACCGGCCCGTTTCACCAAATCGGAAATCCGTTCGTTCTTCCGTTCGAGCGCATAGCGTCCCTCGAAAGCCACTTCGCCCTCGATCGTCACGATGCGCTGCGATTGATAGCCCGGACTGCGGCGCACCTCCACGATGTCGAACGGTTCCAGCGTGAAGACCGAATCTCGGTCGACGATGAATCCGTCCTTAATCGAGAACGTATAAATCCGGCCGATTTCCTTGCTCGGCGTCCGGCTTTTGGGCGACTTCACACGACGCGACACATCGACTTTGGCCGTCGAGGCACTTTCCAAAAGACCGCCTGCCAGCACGATGAGGTCTTCGACCGTCATCTGCTCGGCGAACGGATAGACACCGGGCCAAGCCACCTCGCCCCCGATAGTCAGGTCGCCCAATTCGCGCATGTCGTCGAGCGTCGGAATAATCAGCACATCGTTCCGACGCAGCGGCACATCGGGCACCGTGCCCGCCATGATGCCTTGCAGGTCGATAGCCAGCATCTCTTTGGTCAAATCCTCCTTTTCGCGCAGCAGCTGGGCCCGATTCCGAAACGCATTCTCTTTCAGACCGTCCGCACGAAGCACTAATTTGCGCACCGTGTTCATCGCATCGCTCAACTCGTACATTCCCGGACGGAAGACCGCGCCCTCGACCTCCACGCGGTTCGAGAAACGCTCCAGCGTCGCGCCGACACGCACCGAGTCGCCGTTTTCCAGTCCGAACGACTCGTATCGGCCGTCCTCGATGCTGTAAAACTGCCGTTCGCGGCCCGATTTACGAATCACGCCGACCTCCGACGTATAGGCATCGCCCGCGAATCCGCCGGCGTATTTCAACAGCGCACCGACCGGTTCGCCCTGCTTCACTTCGTAGTACATGGGGCGTTTCACCTTGCCCTGCACCGTCACTTGGGCTTCGTAGGGCGGCACGATGATGACGTCGCCCTCTTTCAGCCGGATGTCGGTCGACAGTTTCCCGTCGAACAGGTATTCGTAAATATCGGCCGTCGCGATTTCCTTGCCGTTGCGCACCACGCGGATGTTGCGCAGCGAACCGATGTCGGTGACACCGCCGGCATAGTACAACGCATGGA